>JANQJG010000023.1 GCA_028281785.1 Rhodospirillales bacterium | reverse complement strand
TCGGCCGCCGCCATCGGCAGGGCGATCATCGGTAGGGCGATCATCGCGGCGGTGCATAAGGCAACCCATTTGAGTCTCATGTGACAGCCTCCTCAGGTTCTGTGTTGGTGCCTTGCGCCCGGACGGATTCTTGGTCTTGTCTCCGCCCGGCACATTCACTGCCACCACGAATGCAACCACTATGCCACCAAAGCGGAGCTTTCATACCTCTCTGATTCTAATCGTTTATTCCGGCCGGGATGAACGGCTCGAAACACGAGGCGAACTGCCTTACTTGGATTGTGCGTCAGTTCAGCGCAGTGTCGCGTGAGATTCGCGCATCACGGGGACTCATCGCTCGGCCGGCGCAATCACCGCCGCAGCTCGGGTGCTCTAACCCCCGGACCCTTGCCACTGTGGCGAGAACCAGTCGTGCTGGCTAGATGTGATCTCTCAATAGGGTGTCCGAAACGGTCCAGGCTCCGGGAGGGCCTCCCCGGACGACCTCATCCATCCAGCCCGCCACCCTGTCCATCCCGACCTGCGTTCCATGATACATCGGACCGCCGCGCCAACGTGGGAAGCCGTGGCCGACGACGGCGACGACATCGACGAAAGCGCCCTCCGGGACGACTCCCTCCTCCACGACACGCGCGCCTTCATCGACGAGAACCGCAAGAAGCCGGCGGCAAATCTCGTCCGTGTCGAGGCGCCGCCGTTCGATACCGCCCTTGCGCGCCTGCTCGCGGATGATCGCCTCGACCTGCGGGTCCGGCAGGGCGGTGGGATCGCCCGGTTCGTAGCGATACCATCCCTTGCCGCCGTCTCGACCGAGCCGCCCGGCTGCCACAAGCGCCCCACGTATCCCGCAATGACCCGCACCCTCGGGGTCCATGTCGAGGGGTTCAAGGCCGGCGGCATCCTCTGCCGCGAAGATTCCCATCGGCACGCCGAATTCGGCCCAGGCGGCATCGATCTCCTGCGGCAAGGCACCTTCGGCGAGAAGATCCTCCGCCTGACGGCGCAAAGCCCGCTCCAACCGCACCCCGACGAACCCCCCGGCGAATCCGGGGCCTCCACAAGAAACGACGGGCGTTCTGGACAAACGCCGGGCAAGAGCGACCCCCGTGGCCGCGACCTCGGGGGGCGTGTCCGGCGCAATCATGATCTCCATCAGGTTCGACCGGCGCTCCACGGCCCCGCAGTGCAACGCCAGACAAGGGTTCCGGCCGGCGACGCCCTCGAAGATCCGGGCTGGATCCAAGCGCCCCGGGCATACCGACAGGATCGCCTGTGGGCCCGCCGCGTCGGCTAGGCGGCAGAGCGTGCGACGCATCCCGTCCGGTTCCTCCGCGCCCACCACGATGGCCAGATCCGGCGGCCGGGCGGCCGCCGTCGCAAGCCCCTCCGCGCTTTCGACCAGGCGCACCTCCAGCCCGCCGGCACGCGCGTCCTCGGCGAGGCCGCGGGCAGCCGGACCGGCGCCGACGACCGCGACGGAGCGCAGAGCGCACGGTTTATGGCCGGCGATGGCGGGCGGCTTGGCCGCCTTGCGCTCGGCAAAGAAGATGTGCCGCAGGGCCCGGGACTGTTCGGATTGTCGCAGCGCGAGGTGCCGGGACCGTTCCTCACTCTGCCCCGCGTCGAACGGCACGCGGCTGGCCAGCTGCACAAGCTGGAAATTGCAAAGCGGCGACTCCTGTCCGCCGGCGCGCCGCTTCACGGTCCTCTCTCTCTTGGCCCACCATGCCGGGTCCGGGGCCGGGATGCGGCGCAGGCGCGTCGCCTCCGGACGGCCGGTCAGACCCAGGGCAAAGGCCGTCAGCGTCCGGTCTTCGAGATCGGGGAGAACTGCGTCGAGGCCGCCTGCGGCGAGAAACGCTTCAGCGGAGACCGGCTCTCCGGTCGTCGCCATTTCGAGGGCGCATTTCGTCCCGACGAGCCGGGGAAGACGCTGCGTGCCGCCGGCCCCCGGTACGATCCCCAACTTGACTTCCGGCAGGGCAAAGTCCGCCCCCCCGGTGGCAACGCGATAGGCACAGCCCAGCGCGATTTCGAGGCCTCCGCCATAGGCCGAGCCGTGCATGGCTGCGATCCAGGGCACCCGGCAGTCTTCGATGGCGCGCACGATATCCGGCAGATCGGGCTTGACCGGCGGCGCGTCGAATTCCCTGATATCGCCGCCGGCCACGAAGGTCCGCCCGGCGCAGCGCAGCACGGCCGCACGCACGTCCATGGTGGCGACGGCCCGCACGGCATCCCAGAGCCCCTTGCGGACCGCGGCCGAGGTCGCGTTGACCGGCGGATTGTCGATGGTCACCCAAGCGAGCCGCTCGTGTTCCTCGACGCGCACCACGGGGGCAGTCACCGGACTCTCTCCTACACGCGTTCGAGAACGACGGCGATTCCCTGGCCGACGCCGATGCACATGGTGCAGAGGCCATAGCGCCCGCCCGAGCGCCGCAGGTGGAGCGCGGCGGTCAGGGCCAGCCGCGCGCCGCTCATGCCCAGCGGATGGCCCAGCGCGATGGCGCCGCCATTGGGATTGACCTGGGGCGCATCGTCCGGAAGCCCCAGCTCGCGCAGCACGGCGAGCCCCTGGGCGGCGAAGGCCTCGTTCAGTTCGATCACGTCCATCTGCCCGAGCGTCAGGCCGGTGCGCGCAAGCACCCGGCGCACCGCCGGCACCGGGCCGATGCCCATGACCCGTGGCTGAACCCCGGCCGTCGCCATGCCGGCGACGCGGACGACCGGTGTCAGGCCGTGCCGCTCGGCCGCTACGGCATTGGCCAGGATGAGGGCGGCCGCGCCGTCGTTGACGCCCGAAGTATTGCCGGCCGTCACCGTGAGATCGGCGCCATTTATGCCCTTCAACCCGGCGAGTCGCGTGACATCCGTGCCGGGACGCGGATGCTCGTCGGTGTCGACGACCACCGGATCGCCCTTCCTCTGAGGCACGCTGACCGGCACGATCTCCTCGGCAAACACGCCGGTCTCCGCCGCCGCGGCATAGCGGGCCTGCGAACGCGCGGCGAAGGCATCCTGGTCCGCGCGGGATATGCCGTATTCCGCGGCGACGTTGTCCGCCGTTTCGGGCATCGAGTGGATGTCGTAGGCCGCTTGCATCTTCGGGTTCACGAAGCGCCAGCCGATCGTCGTGTCATAGACGGCGTTGGCCCGCGAGAAAGCGGCGGCGGCCTTCGGTATCACGAAAGGCGCCCGGCTCATGCTTTCGGCGCCGCCGGCAATCATGAAATCGGCGTCCCCGGCGCGGATCGCCCGGGCCGCGGTCCCCAGCGCGTCGAGGCCCGAGCCGCAGAGGCGATTGATCGTCACACCGGGAACCCCCACCGGCATTCCCGCCAAGAGGGCTGCCATCCGCGCCACGTTGCGGTTGTCCTCGCCTGCTTGGTTGGCGCAGCCATAGACCACGTCGTCGAGGCACGACCAGTCGGCCGCGGGATTGCGTTCAACCAGGGCCTTGAGCGGAACCGCGGCCAGATCGTCGGCCCGAACCGCGGACAGGGACCCGCCATAGCGCCCGATCGGGGTGCGCACGGCGTCGCAAACGAGAGCTTCCATCGCTTCAGACCTCCAGGGGCTGCCGGGCCGTCACGCGGGCCGCGCGGACGCCGCCGGCGCGCGCAGCGGCCCAGCGGCTCAACGCCGGATAAAGGGGTTCTCGACCGCTTTGGGCTCGGCCAACCAGACCGACTTGGGCTGCAGGTACTCTTTGATCGCGTCGCTGCCGTTCTCGCGGCCCAGTCCGCTGCGCTTGTAGCCGCCGAAGGGCGTCGTGTAGCTCGTCGAGCGGTAGGTGTTCACCCAAACGGTGCCGGCCTGAAGCCGCCGGGACAT
>JANQJG010000253.1 GCA_028281785.1 Rhodospirillales bacterium | reverse complement strand
ACGGGCGGATTTGAAGATACTTCCCGCCTGCTCCGGCAGCTACGCCGGATCAGGCGGAATCTGAAATCGCCAGCTTGCGGCCTGCTCGGTCCGAAAGCTTGCGATTTGGCAACACCTGAAATGGGGGCGCCGGGCCGCCCCAAACCCCCATTTCGCCTTGTAACAATTGAAAAAAAGTACAGTGAGCAAAGCGAACGACTTTTTTTCACGGAGAACTCAGGACGAGGAGTAAGGTTGGATTGATTGACCTCATGCTGAGGAGCGAAGCGCCTCGAAGCACGAGGTCAACCATCAATTGGCTTTCTCGACGGGCCTGCTAACCGACGGCGTCCTTGACGATCTTCTCGATAATCCCGTCGAGTTCCTTGGCCATCTCGTCGAGTTCCGGCACCTCGTAGGCGCCGAATACATGGCTCGGCAGGCGATAGGTGAGCTTGGCGGTGCCGTCGGGCTGCTCCGTCAGATAGAGGCGCAGCGGCGCCTCGATACCCGCGGCCTCGCTGGCCTTCAGCATGCGAACCGCGAAGTCCGGCCGGTAGACCATGAGAACCCGGTTGCCGGGAATCGTGACGCCGATCGACTTGGCCCCGCAGGTCGCGCAGGCTTCCGCGACCAGCCCCATCTTGTTGCCTTTGATGGCGGCCTTGAGCTTGTCGACGAACGCGTTGAAGGGCTGCCCGGTCGCCACCATCTGCATGCCGGAATAGGGGGTGGGGTTCTCGGCACGGACCGGTCCCACGAGAAAAAGCATCAGCAGAACTGTTGAAATCCAGCGCATGGCCTCCTCCATCATGACGGATCGTCGCGTGGATATGGGGATCGGAGGCCGGCCGGCCAGGCCGGATTATTCTCCCTGGCCGGAATCTCGCGCGCAATTGATGCAGACGGGCGTGGTCGGGTCGTTCTCCAGCCGCTTCTTGGCGATTTTCTCCCCGCAGGCAACACAATACCCGTACTCGCCCTCCTCGATACGCTGCAAAGCCGCGTCGAGCCGCGCCAGCTCGACCTTGCGGCGGCGCTCCAACTCCAGCTCCATCGCCTGGTTTTGCAGCGCGTCCATGCGGGAGAGCCGGCCCATGGAGGTCTGGTCCACCTGCACAGGTTTGTGGGCTTCCGAGTGCGCCGTGTTCCACTCCATGAGTTCCTTGCGACGAGCCAGCAGGCTCTCGCGCAGAGCTTCAAGGTTGGCGTTCCTTTTCTTCGTCATAACCTGCTTCCCATAGGCCCGGAGCGGATATTGCCCTTTACAGCCGGGTCTCGCGAAACGCCCCAAGGCCTCGATTTCCAAATTCCTTGCCCGTCGCCGTCGCGGTCCGAGCCGACCCTGCATCGTCCAGCCCGCCGGTCGCCGCGACGTGTTGCAGGGCCACGCCTCCAGCAACTATCTTTCAGAGGGCCGGTCGAGCGATGGCTTGCTGCAGAATCGCCGCCATTTCGGCCGCGAGGTCACCGCCCGCCACGTCGGCGCTGACAAGGAACCTTCCTTGGCCGCAATCCTCTAGTGTGAACCGAAGGCGCACAAATGGCAACTGGTTGCACCATAGGTCGGGCGGAGCTCTCGTTACGGGTGGCCGAGACCGCCCCTCAGGGCGTGAAGAGGGGCAAGTGAGGCGGCGCCTGGGGGAACGCCCTTGGCGGCACTTCGCCGAGTGGTGCGCGGCCAGGGGCCTCAAATCCATGCCGGCGCATCCGTGGACGGTCGCCGCCTATGCCCGATGGTGCGAGCCCCGGCATCGCCATCAAACGATCGTCAAATACGTTCGGGCCATTGCCCGCATGCATCTGCTCAACTGTTTCAAGCCTCCGGACCGGCATCCAACGGTCACGCGCACCCTGCGTGCGATCGAGACGCGGACCCAGGCGCGTCGGGCCGGCGCCGGGCTGTTCCGGGCGGAGGACTTTACGGCCGCCGAGAGCACCCATGCCGGCGATATCCCGGGACCGAACGTGCCGGCCGGCAAGGACACGCGGCAAAGGCGCGTCCTGCGGGCCACGCCGCAGCTGGTTTCGCGGCGCCCGTCCGAGGGATAGGGATCAGGGTCGCCGACCCGCGAAGCCCGCGAGTCGGATTGGGAAACCGGCCGCTTTCCCCTTGACCGTCCCGGGAGGCGCTGACACTTTCGGGCCGCCATGCGGATACATCGCGATTTTCGGGCCTTGCCAGCCGAAGCCCGCGGCGCCGCGGTCGCGGTCGGCAATTTCGACGGGGTGCATCTCGGCCACCGTGCGGTGATCGGCGAGGCCGGGAACGCCGCCCAGGTCGCGGGAATCCCCTGGGCCGTGCTGACCTTCGAGCCCCATCCCCGCCGCGTCTTCCGGCCCGACACCCCGCCCTTCCGCCTGACGCCCTTTCGCGTCAAGGCGCGGGAGATCGCGGCTCTCGGCGTCGACCATCTGATTGTCCTGCGCTTCAACCTCGCTTTCTCCCGCATCGAGGCCCAGGCGTTCGTCCGCGACATCCTGGTCGCCGGGCTGGGCGCGCGTCATGTCGTTTGCGGCTACGACTTCGTTTTCGGCCACGACCGCGAGGGCGACGGCGAGCTGCTTCTGCGCATGGGTCGGCGCGACGGATTCGCCTTTACCTGCGTGCAGCAGGTGCGAGACGAGAACGGCGAGGTCTATTCGGCCACCCGGGTCCGGGAGTGCCTGCGCAAGGGCGATCCACGCGGCGCCGCCCGCATCCTGGGCCGCCCCTTCGAGATCGAAGGCCGGGTCGCGGTCGGCGACCGGCGCGGCCGGACCATCGGCTATCCCACGGCCAATCTGGCGCTGGGCCGCTACGTCCAGCCGGAGAGGGGCGTCTACGCCGTCCGCGTCGGCCTGGAGGCCGACGGGGGCATCGTCTGGCGGGAGGGCGTCGCCAACCTGGGCCAGCGGCCCACATTCGCCGGCACGGGGACCCTCCTGGAAGCCCATGTCTTCGATTTCGATGGGGACCTTTACGGCCGGAGGATGCGCGTTGCCCTGACGGACTTCATCCGGCCGGAGAAGCGGTTCGACGGACTCGACGCCCTGAAGGCCCAGATCGCGGAGGATAGTGCCGCCGCCCGCCGACTGCTGGCGGTGTGAATTTCGGAGCGCTAATCAAGCGATACGGCGTCCCGCCAGGAAGCCGAAAATCGGAACAGCCGCAACGCTTCACCTGCAATCCAATCCATCCCATGACGGGACTAAACATTTAGAATGTCAGCATGCGTATACGGTTGCGCTTCGTTTTTTGTTTTACAACTTCGTCCGCATCCACAAAACTCTCAGGGTTACGCCAGCCATGGCAACAGGCGTGACGGATCGGCTTTGCGAAGCTTGAGGATTTGGCGAGGTTGGCGGGCTAAGCGTTGACGGATTCCTAGGGAAAGCTATATAATTTAGCTGGATAGAAAACCGGCCCCGTCCATTCGTCAATTGATTGAAGATCGTCTTCGGGCGTTCACGAGTGGGCGGGGTCAACCATGTCTGGGGATAAAAAATTCGCCATTCTAATGGATGGCGCTTTTGTTATTAAGAAGCTCAACGGCCATCTTAAGCGACCTCCTAATATAGCTGACATTGACGGTGAGTGCGAAAGAATCATGCGGAATCCTGCGCTGCATGGATTAAGTCTTCTTCGCATTTACTTCTATGATGCAAAACCAGCTACTGATCAAATCAAGAACCCTATTGACGGAAGCTTGATTAATTTAGGAAACAGTCCTGTTCATGCCCGGAATACAAGCCTGCACCAGTCGCTTGAACTTCGGCAAAACATGGCTTTTAGGGCGGGTGAAACAGTGGTTCATGGCTGGCAGCTTGGGGAGAAAGCACTATTAAGTCTTGCTAAATATAAAAGAGAAATAGAAAGTCGAGATCTTGTGCCTAATGTTGAGCAGAAAGGAGTAGATCTAAGGATTGGCTTGGATATTGCTCGATTATCATTATGTAAATTTGTTGACGTTATTGTTCTTGTGACCGGTGATAGTGATTTTATTCCAGCTATGAAGTTTGCGCGCCGTGAGGGAATACGGGTATACTTAGACCACATGGGTCATGGAGTAAGGCGGGACCTCAAGGTCCATTGCGACATGATTCTCTAAATTGTCTGAGCCTAGCATTCAAACTGAGATACTACTCATCGCCCGGGGCAGCTTGCCTTGAGGCCCGGCAAACCGTATAGTCCGGCCCCATGTTAGGGTACTTCATCCACGTCGAACCGCCGGTTCGCGGCGGTGTCGTCGTCGCGGTATTTCGTTGGGCGCCGCGAATTACCTGACCCGCGCCGATCGGGCCGCGGAGCGGCACCGTGCGCGGGTAATTCTCCGCCGATCCTTCTCCTAACCCATTGATGCTGCGACCGACGAGCGAGACATGAGCGTGGATTACAAAACGACCGTTTTCCTGCCGAAAACCGAGTTTCCGATGAAAGCCGGCCTGCCCAAGCGCGAGCCGGAGATCCTGGAGCGCTGGGAGCGTCTGGACATCTACCGGCGACACCGGGAAGCTGCGGCGGGCCGCGAGAAGTTCGTCCTCCATGATGGCCCACCCTACGCCAACGGCCATCTGCATATGGGCCACGCGCTGAACAAGATCCTCAAGGACGTGATCGTGCGCACCCAGCAGATGCTGGGCAAGGACTCCAACTACGTGCCGGGCTGGGACTGCCACGGCCTGCCCATCGAGTGGAAGATCGAGGAAAAGTACCGCGCCGCCGGCAAGGACAAGGACGAGGTGCCGATCAACGACTTCCGGCGCGAATGCCGCGAGTTCGCCGCGGAATGGATCGGCGTCCAGCGCGAGGAGTTCAAGCGCCTGGGGGGCGTCGGCGACTGGGACCATCCCTACACGACCATGGCCTACGCGGCCGAGGCGGCCATCGTGGCCGAATTCGGCAAGTTCCTGATGAACGGGTCGCTCTATCGCGGCGCCAAGCCGGTGCTGTGGTCGGTCGTGGAGAAGACGGCCCTGGCCGAGGCCGAGGTCGAGTACCAGGACCATACCTCGGACATCGTCTATGTCCGCTTCCCGGTCGATCGGGCCAGCCGGCCGGAGCTGGAGGGCGCGGCGATCCTGATCTGGACCACCACGCCCTGGACCCTGCCCGGCAACCGCGCCATCGCCTATGGCGAGGGCATCGACTATGCCGTGGTCAAGGTGACGGCCGTGGCGGGGGGCGAGGCGAAGACCCCGGGCCGGGCGCTGCCGGGCGAGACCCTGGTGATCGCCGAGGCCCTGCTGCCCGAGGTCGCGGCGGCCGGCGGCATCGAGTCCTACGAGATCCTCCACCGGCTGAAGGGATCGGACCTGGCCGGCACCGTCTGCCGCCATCCCCTGCACGGGCGTGGCTACGATTTCCCGGTGCCGCTCCATCCGGCCGGGTTCGTCGAGGTCGATACCGGCACCGGCTTCGTCCATATCGCGCCCGGCCACGGCTATGACGACTGGGTACTGGGCCAGCAGTTCGGCGTGCCCGTCGCCTGCCCCGTGGACGAGGAGGGGCTGATGACCGAGGGCGCTCCCGGTTTCGCGGGCGAGCATGTGTTCAAGGTCAACCCCAAGGTGATCGTGACCCTGGTCGACGCCGGGGCGCTGTTCGCCAGCGGCAAGCTGACCCACAGCTATCCCCATTCCTGGCGTTCCAAGGCGCCCCTGATCTTCCGCAACACGCCGCAATGGTTCATCTCCATGGAGGAGAACGGCCTGCGCGACAAGGCGTTGGCGAGCATCGGCGAGACCGGCTTCTATCCCGCCAGCGGCCAGAAGCGCCTGCACAGCATGATCGAGACCCGCCCCGACTGGTGCGTCTCGCGCCAGCGCGCCTGGGGCGTGCCGATCACGATCTTCGTGCATAAGGAAACCGGCGAACCGCTGCGCGACCAGAAGGTCCTGGATCGCATCGTCGCCGCCGTCCGCGAGGAAGGGGTCGATGTCTGGTTCGCCGCCGACGCGGGCCGCTTCCTCGGCAACGACTACAATGCCGACGACTACGAGAAGGTGACCGACATTCTCGATGTCTGGTTCGATTCCGGCTCCACCCACGCCTTCGTCCTGGAAGAGCGCGACGACCTTCAATGGCCGGCCTCGCTCTATCTGGAGGGCTCGGACCAGCATCGCGGCTGGTTCCACTCCTCGTTGCTGGTCTCCTGCGGGACCCGGGGCCGCGCGCCCTACGAGGCGGTGCTGACCCATGGCTTCGTCATGGCCGAGGACGGCCAGAAGATGTCCAAATCGCTCGGCAATATCGTTTCGCCGCAGGACGTCATGAAGCAGCATGGTGCCGACATCCTGCGCCTTTGGGTGGTCGGCTCGGACTATTCCGAGGACCTGCGTATCGGGCCCGAGATCCTGAAGCGCAATGCCGACATCTACCGCCGCCTGCGAAATACCCTGCGCTACCTGCTGGGCAATCTCAACGGCTTCGATGAGAGCGAGCGCCTGCCCGCCGATCAGATGCCCGAGCTCGAACGCTGGGTGTTGCACCGCCTGTGGCGGATGGACGGCCTGCTGCGCCAAGCCTGCGAGAGCTTCGAGTTCCACCCCCTGTTCGTGGAGCTGCACAATTTCTGCGCGGTCGATCTGTCGGCCTTCTATTTCGACATCCGGAAGGACGCGCTCTATTGCGACCCGCCGGATTCGACGACGCGGCGCGCGGCGCGGACGGTGCTGGACGAGCTGTTCCGGTGCCTGACGGCGTGGCTCGCGCCCTTCGCCTGCTTCACCGCCGAGGAGGCGTGGCTGGCGCGGAACCCGGGCGAGGAGGAGAGCGTTCATCTGCGCCTTTTCCCGGAGATTCCGTCGGCTTGGCGGGATGACACCCTGGCCGCGAAATGGGTCCGAGTCCGCGATCTCCGCCGCGTGGTCACCGGCGCGCTCGAGCTCGAACGCGCGAGCAAGCGGATCGGGTCGAGCCTGGCGGCGCATGTGGACGTCTTCGCGACCGCCGAACATATCGAGGCGATGGCGGGGATCGATCTCGCCGAGATCGCCATCACCTCGACCGCGAGCCTTTCCGAAGGGGCGCCGCCGCCGGACGCCTTCACTTTGACCGAGGTGCCTGGGGTCGCGGTGGTCTGCGGCCTCGCCACCGGCGAGAAATGTGCGCGCTGCTGGAAGGTCCTGGAAGAGGTGGGGCGGGATCCCGACTACACGGACATCTGCGGCCGCTGCGCCGGCGCGGTCCGCCATCTCCAGGCCAAGAGCGCCGCGTGACGGGAACCGGATCAGGATCGGCCCTTGGCCGGCAAACCGCGGCGGGCCGTCGTTCGCTTGTCCGCATCGGCCTCGGCGTCGCCTTGCTGGTGTTCGTCCTCGATCAGGCCACCAAATGGTGGATCGTCGAGGTCGTCATGCAGCCGCCCCGGTCCATTCCGATCACGCCGTTCTTCAATCTGGTCATGGGATGGAACCGGGGCGTGAGCTTCGGGCTCTTGAGCGACGTGAACTCCTGGACGGTCTGGGTGCTGCCCATCGTCGTCGTAGCCATCACCGCGGCGCTGCTGGTCTGGCTGTGGCGGGCCGACCGGGCCTGGCAGGCGGTGGCGCTCGGATTGGTCGTCGGCGGGGCCCTCGGCAACCTCCTCGACAGGCTGCGTTTCGGCGCGGTGGCCGATTTCCTCGACGTCCATGTGGCGGGATATCACTGGCCCGCCTTCAACGTCGCCGACAGCGGGATCACCGTCGGCGCCGTCATGTTGGTGATTGACGCCTTGTTTGGGCCGCGTGAACATCCTAAAAGTAAGGGAGGTAAGCACGCGAGCGAGACATGAGCAGACGATCGATCAGTGCAGGCATGGCTCTATTGTGCGTGTGTCTGCTGAATGCCTGTTCGGATTCACGGGCCGCGCTGGGCCTGGATAAAACACCGCCCGACGAGTTCGCCGTGTTCTCCCGGGCGCCGCTGAGCCTGCCGCCGGACTTTGGCCTGCGGCCGCCGACGCCCGGCCGGGATCGCCCCCAAAACGTTATGCCGCGGGACGACGCGGTCGCGGCGCTGGTCGGACCGCCTGCGGCCGGGACCTCCGGAAACCCGAACACGGTGGCGTCAGCCCAGCCAACGAACGTGGGGACCACGGGAAGCTCCGGGCTGCAGTCGCTGATGCGGCAGCTGGGCGCGGACAACGCGGACCCTGGGATCCGCGAGGTCGTCAACCGCGAGACATCCGTGTTGGCGGTGGAAAGCGTTCGCGTGGCGGATCGCATCATCTTCTGGCGGGACCGGGAGCCGTTCGGCACCGTGGTCGACCCGACGAAGGAAGACAAGCGGATCCAGGAAGCCCGTGCGCTCGGCCGCCCCCTCAACGAGGGCGAGGTGCCGACGATCAGCAAGGAAAAGGGCGGTCTGTTCGACCAGCTTTTCTAGCCGGACCGCCTGAACGCATTGCTGATTGACCTCTTGCTTCGACGAGGCTCAGCATGAGGTCAATTGTTTAAATCTCTGCCCTCATCCTGAGTAGCCGCCACAGGCGGCGTGTCGAAGGATGTAGAAGCACGAATCGCCGTCTCGAAGGGCGCGACGATCCTTGCGTCCTTCCGCTAATCCCCCATATCCAGGTCAACCTTTTGACCCGGCGGCCCTTGTCGGACCGACAAGCCGCGGCAAACCATGAGGAAGATGCATGGAAATGCTCTCCAGGCTGGCCAGACGCGGCGTTTTCGCCCTGGCGGTGTTTCTCGTCCTCGGCGCCGGCATCGCGCGCGCCGCGGGCGAGGGCGTTTTCCGACCCGAGACCTTCACCCTCGACAACGGCATGCAGGTGGTCGTGGTGTCCAACCATCGGGTGCCGGTGGTCACCCATATGGTCTGGTACAAGGTCGGCTCTGCCGACGAGCCGCCCGGCAAGTCGGGGGTCGCCCATTTCCTCGAGCATCTGATGTTCAAGGGCACCAAGAACCTGGCCCCCGGCGAGTTTTCGGCGACGGTCTCGCGCAATGGCGGCCGCGAGAACGCCTTCACCTCCCTTGACTACACCGGTTATTTCCAGACCGTGGCCAAGGACCGGCTGGAGATCGTCATGCGCATGGAAGCCGACCGCATGACCAACCTGGTCCTCTCGGAGGAGGTGGTGGAGCCGGAGCGGCTGGTGATCCTGGAGGAGCGCCGCCAGCGCACGGACAACAACCCGGGCGGGGTGCTGCGCGAGCATGTCAGTTCGTCGCTCTATCTCAACCATCCCTATCAGCGCCCGGTCATCGGCTGGGAGCATGAGATCCGCGCGCTGACGATCGAGGACATCCTGGCCTTCTATCGCGAATGGTACGCGCCCAACAACGCGGTGCTGGTGGTCGCCGGCGACATCACCGCCGCCGAGGTCCGGCCGCTGGCGGAGAAATATTACGGCGTGATCCCGCGCGGCCCCGACATCGTGCGCGCGCGGCCCCAGGAGCCGCCGCAAAAGGCCGAGCGCCGCGTCATCCATCGCGACCCCAAGGTCGGTCAGCCGGCGCTCAGCCGCAGCTATCTGGCCCCCAGCTACACGACGGGCGCCAGCGAGCATGCCTATGCCCTGCAGGTCGGCGCCGAGCTGCTGGGCGGCGGCTCGACCAGCCTCATCTATCGCGAGCTGGTCATCGAGCGGAAGCTGGCGGTCACGGCCGGCGCCTATTACGGGCCGGACGGCCTGGGGCCGGGAACCTTCGTCGTCTATGTCAGCCCCCGGCCCGAGGTCTTGATGGAGGATCTGGAGGCGGCGCTCTCCGAAATTCTCGACACCGTCGCCGAGGACGGGTTCGCGGCCGAGGAGATCGAGCGGGCCAAGAAGCGGATCACTGCCTCGGCCGTCTACGCCCGGGACTCGCGGCGCGCCGGCGCCCGCGTGCTGGGTTCGGCCCTGACCTCGGGACGGACGATCGAGGACGTCGAATCCTGGCCCGACCGCATCGCCGAGGTGACCGCCGAGCAGGTGACGGCGGCGATGCGCCATGTGCTCGACGACAACCGCTCGGTGACGGCGCTGCTGCTGCCCGAAGAGCCCAGCGAGGAGCAGGCCCAGCTATGACCATGACCCTTCCCCGCCTCGCGCGCGGCCTCGCCGCCGCCTTCGCCCTTCTCGCCATTGTTGCCGCCGCCGCTTTACCGGCGCGGGCCGTCGAGGTGCAACGCGTCGTCAGCCCGGGCGGCATCGAGGCCTGGCTGGTCGAGGACCACACCAACCCGCTGATGGCCATGCGCTTCGCCTTCCGGGGTGGAGCCGCGCTCGACCCCGAAGGCAAGGAGGGGCTCGCCAACCTGGCCTCCGGGCTTCTCGACGAGGGCGCCGCCGACCTCGACAGCCAGACCTTCCAGGGCCGCCTCGAAGACCTGTCGATCACGCTCCGCTTCGACGCCGGGCGGGACATCTTCGCCGGGCAGCTGCGTACGCTGACCGAGAACCGCGCGGCCGCGCTCGACCTCCTCAAGCTGGCGCTGACCGAGCCGCGTTTCGATGCCGAGCCGGTCGACCGCATCCGCAGCCAGATCCTGGCCAATATCCGCCGCGAGTCCCGCGACCCGGACGTTCTGGCACGCCGCGCCCTGTTCGAGGCGCTGTTCCCCGACCATCCCTATGGCCGGCCGGTCGACGGCACCGAGGAGAGCGTGGCCGCGATCACGGTCGAGGATCTGAAGGGCTTTATCGACCGCCGGCTGGCGCGGGACACCCTCCATGTCGGCGTGGTCGGCGACATCACGGCCGAGGAGCTCGCCGGTATCCTCGACCAGGTGTTCGGCGGGCTGCCGGAGACCGCGGCGCCCTGGAACGTTCCCGAGGTCGAGCCCAAAAGCGGCGAAACCATCGTGATCTCCAAGCCGGCGCCGCAAAGCGCCATCGTCTTCGCGCAGCCGGGTATCCTGCGCGACGACCCGGACTACTACGTCGCGTCGACGCTCAATCACATCTTGGGCGGCGGCGGTTTCACCTCCCGCCTCTATGAGGAGGTGCGGGAGCGGCGCGGCCTCGCCTATTCCGTCTATTCCGCCCTGCTGCCGCTGGACGCCGCCGGGCTGGTGTTCGGCGGCGCCGGCACCGCCAACGCGCGTGCGGCCGAAACGGTGGAGGTGGTGCGCCGGGAATGGGCGCGCATGGCCGCCGCGGGTCCGACCGAGCAGGAGCTGGCCGACGCCAAGCTCTATCTCACCGGGTCGTTTCCGCTGCGGTTTTCGTCGAGCGACCGCGTCGCCCGCATTCTCGTGGCCATGCAGATCGAAGATCTGGGCATCGACTATCTCGACCGCAGGAACGAGCTGATCGAGGCGGTGACGCTGGAGGACGTGCGGCGAGTGGCGGGCGACCTCCTCGATCCCGAGGCGCTGACGGTGGTGGTCGCCGGCGAGCCGGACGGCATCACCGCGACGAATTAGGGGGGCCGATGGCCGGTGGATTCTCCCTTTCCCTCGGGCACGGTTTTAGCGGGTCTCGCGGGACGGTCGCCACGGCGTCTCCTCTCCGCCCCTTCGGGGGGGAGAGGAACAAGGAGAGGTGGGGGCTTGGGAAACAAGACCACCTCACCCGGCTCGCTTGCGCTCGCCACCCTCTCCCCCAGAGGCGGAGAGGGTTAAGGCGGCGCGGTTACGGCGAGCCGGCCCATCAGGCATTGACGATCAGGGGGTAGTCGAACGAATCCTCGGCCCGCTCCAGTTCGGCCTGCTGGTGGCGTTCGGCCTGGGCCTCCAACAGCTTTTTCGCCACGTCACGGGCGATTTCCAGGGTTTCGGTGATAGTGCGCCCCTGGGCGACCAAGCCCGGAATATCGTCGGAGGTCGCCAGGTACACCCCCTCCTCCAGCTTCTCGATATGCAGATTGGCGATCCGTTCCACTCAAAAGATCTCCGCAAGAGGGGCGTCGAGCCCGTAAAGATGTGCCCGTCGGCGGTGGCGGTCAATAGGTGAACCCGGGCGCGGGGGCCGGGCCGGGGGGTGCGTCGGGGGTCGCGGGGGCGGCGGGATCGGCCGTGAAGCCGGGCGCGGGCGCGTCGGCGGCGGGGGCTTCGCCGGGATAGGGCGGGGCATAGGGGTGCGGGTCGGCCGTGCGGTTCTCTTCAAACGCGATGTCCAGGCCGCGGCGGCGGCCCTCTTCGGCGTAGGAGCCTTCGGCGAGGCGCAGGGCGTCCTGGGCGGTGACGAAGATCGCCGAGGGATCCCCCTTCACCGGGCAGGCGTTCTCGCAATAGCCGCAGCCGACGCAGCGCTCCTCCCGGACATGGGGCACCGGGACCGGGTTGCCGGGCTCGAACTCGAAGATCACGGCGTCGAAGGGGCAGACCTCGTCGCAGACCATGCATTTCTCCTGGTCTTCCCAGGCGATGCAGTCCTCGCGCAGGATCACGGCGGTGCCGAGCTTGGCCCAGAGGCGCTCCTCGCCGGCCAGCACTCGCAGGGCCTCGGTCGGGCAGACATCGCCGCAGCGCGTACAGTGGGGATCGCAGGGGCCGCTGAGCGGCCTGACCACGGGGCTGAACAGGCTCATCAGCCCGCCTTGGAGCCCGTCGGGCTGGAGCGCGTTGGTCGGGCAGGCGGCGACGCAAGCGCCGCAGCGGGTACAGCGGGCGAGGAAGTCGAACTCCGGCACCGCGCCGGGCGGGCGGGGCTGCCCCCCTTGCTTGTGCGGGCCGGCGGCCTCGGAAACCCTGGGCAGGGCGAGCCCCGCGCCGGCCAGACCGGCACCGGCGGCGACCCCCACCGCGAGCACCTGGCGGCGGGCCGGAACGAAGGCCGGGGCGGCGGTTGCCGGCCCTGGCCAGGCGAAGCCGAAGGAGACCCCGCCGCGCGAACAGACCGTCTCGCAGGTCCGGCAGAGCAGGCACTCGCTGTAGACGGTGGTCTCGGGCGCCTCCTCGGGGATCGCGCCCATGGGGCAGCGCGCCGCGCAAACCCCGCAGCCGTTGCAGGCCTCAGCGACCTGGCGGCGGAGCAGCGGCCGCACCGAGGCGAGCGCGATCAGGGCCCCGGCCGGGCATAGATAGCGGCACCAGAAGCGCGGGGTGAAGCGGGCCGCGGCGAAAATCGCGAGGAAGATGGCGGCCACGGCGCCGGCGCCGGCATAGACAGGCGTGCGGAGCTGGGCAAAGGCGAGGCCCCACCAGCCCATCTCCTCCCCTAGGGGGCGCAGGCCGATCATCAAGAGGTCGGCGAGCGCCGCCAGCAGGGGATAGATCACCAGGCCGTAGAGGCGGGTGATCAGGGAGAGCGGCGAGACGAAATGCAGCCAGGAGACGCCGAGGACCGCGCCGCCCAGCAGAAAGGCCAGGACCAGGTATTTGGTGTTGTGGCCCTTGCGCGCACGGGGTTTCGGCTTCGCCGGCTTGAGCAGCTTGTCGGCGCCGTCGATGGTCGTGCCCATGGGGCAGACATAGCCGCAAAAGACGCGGCCGAGCACGAGCCCGAGCGCGACGACGATCAACGCCGGCAGGAAGGCGAGGAGCAGGAACCGTCCGGAGAGCGCGGTGACCGCGGCCAGGGCCGGGTCGGCGCCGATGAACAGATCGAGGGGCCAAGTGCCGAGCGCAGGAAAGATCGCGGCCGTCAGCGCCGCCAGGAAGACGGCCAGGCTCGCGATTTGAACCGCGCGTCGAAACATGGTCAGAGGGTCAGCGTCTCCACCCTGAGGTTTTCGAGATCCATGCGGCCGAGGCCCCGCTCATGGGCCTTCAGGATATGGCCGACCTGACGCGGCTGGAACTTGCGGCCGTACCACTCGAAAGCCTGGACGGTGTAGGCGTCGGCCGCCACCATGTCGCGGGAGGCGATGACCTGGCGCCCATGGTGCACGCGGCCGGGACCGCGCGGCCCGCCGGTGGTCAGCACATAGTTCGCATCGATGACCGAGAGATCCGCCTTGAGCAGGCTGGCGAGATCGACGATGCAGTGGTCGAGGCCGCGCCGGTGCATCACCCAGCGGTCGTAGACCAGGCCCATCATGCCCTTCATGGCCAGGCTGACGCCGGCGCTGGAATGGGATTTGGCTGTCGGCACCGCGATCAGCACATCGGCGTCAAGCACCGTCTTGGCCACGCCGATGCTTTTCAGCGCCTTGGCCTCGGGGATCGCCGTGTCGCGATAGAGGTCGGCCTCGTTGATCGCGAAGGTCATGCCGTCGCGGACCGCATCGGCGGCGGCCTCGATCCCCGAGCGCTCCAGACAGACCTGGCCCGAGGCCAGGGTATGGTCCAGGATGAGGACGCTGCCGGCGCCCGCTTCCCAACACATCGCGGCGACCGTGGCCACCACCTCCGGATGGCTGTTGGCGCCCATATCGGCGGGCGTCGTGAAGCTCATATTGGGTTTGACGACGACGCGGGCGCCGGGTTTGACGACGGTTTCCATGCCGCCCAGCATTTTGATGGCCGCGCGCGTGGCCTGGGCGGGCGCGCCCTCGACGACGGCCACGTCAGGTGTCGTGGCGGCAAGGGCGGGCGTGGCGAGGGCGGAGAGGCCGGGCGCGGCGGATAGCCACAGCGCGCCCTGGCCGGACTGGCGCAGAAAGTCACGACGATGCATGGGGACTCCGAATCGATCCATCCGAGCAGGAGGCGGCTTCTTTGCTGGGGCGCGGGTGCCCCACCGACGACCATTCCATATCTGTAATCATTATAAGGTTATCCACGTGGCAAAGGCAGCGAAATCGTCGGTGCCGGCGATGACATTTTTGCGACCTCGCCGGACTCGCTGACCAGGGGCCAGTCTGGTAGTCTGCCCTGCCTTTGGTTCACCTCCGGTTAACGAAGAGGTCCGATGTCGCCGCTGACGTCTTCCCCCGCCTGGCGGAACCTGTCCGCCCATTACGAAGAGATCGCGCCGCGCCATATGCGCGAGCTGTTCGAGGCCGATCCCGGGCGATTCGGGAACTTTTCGATTCGCCTGCCCGAGATGCTGCTCGACTATGCCAAGAACCGTGTCACCGCGGACACGATGTCGCTGCTGATCGACCTCGCCCGCGAGGCCGAGGTCGAGGCGTGGCGCGACCGCATGTTCGGCGGCGAACGCATCAATTTCACCGAGAACCGGGCCGTCCTCCATACTGCGCTGCGCAACCGCTCCGGCCGGCCGGTGGGGGTTGACGGCGAGGACGTGATGCCGGCGGTGAGGGCGGTTCTCGAGCAGATGCGCGCCTTCACCGAATCGGTCCGCGGCGGCGCCTGGACCGGGGCCACGGGAAAGCGCATCACCGATGTGGTCAATATCGGCATCGGCGGCTCCGACCTCGGCCCGGCCATGGCGACCGAGGCGCTGACCCCCTATCACCCCGAGGGGATGCGGTTCCATTTCGTCTCCAATGTCGACGGCACGCATATCGCCGAGACGCTGAAGCTGATCGAGCCCGACGGTGCCTTGTTTATCGTGGCCTCGAAGACCTTCACGACCCAGGAAACGCTGACCAACGCGCAGACGGCCCGGGCCTGGCTGGTGGAGGCGCTGGGCGAGGACGCCGTGGCCAAGCATTTCGTGGCGCTCTCGACCAATGCCGAGGCGGTCGAGGCGTTCGGCATCGACACCGCCAACATGTTCGAGTTCTGGGACTGGGTGGGCGGCCGCTATTCGCTGTGGTCGGCCATCGGCCTGCCCATCGTCCTCGCCGTCGGCATGGACCGCTTCGAGGAGTTCCTGGGCGGCGCCCATGCCATGGACGACCATTTCCGCACCGCGCCGCTCGACGCCAACATGCCGGTCGTGCTGGCCCTGCTCGGCATCTGGTACCGCAACTTCTTCGGCGCCGAGACCCACGCCGTGCTGCCCTATGACCAGTATCTCCGGCGCCTGCCCGCCTATCTCCAGCAGCTTGACATGGAGAGCAACGGCAAGCATGTGGACCGCGAGGGCATGCGGACCGGCTGCGACACCGGGCCGGTGATCTTCGGCGAGCCCGGCACCAACGGCCAGCACGCCTTCTATCAGCTCATCCATCAGGGCACGGGGTTCATCCCGGCGGATTTCATCGCCCCGGCGCAGACGCAGAACGCGATCGGCGAGCACCACCCGATCTTCCTGTCCAACTTCTTCGCGCAGACCGAGGCGCTGATGCGCGGGCGCACCGAAGCCGAGGCCCGGAGCGAGCTCGAATCGGGCGGACTTCAAGGCGAGGACTTGAAAAAGCTGGTGCCGCACAAAATGTTCGAAGGCAACCGGCCCACCAACTCGATCCTGGTCCGCAAGCTCGACCCGCGCACGCTCGGCATGCTCATCGCGCTTTACGAGCACAAGGTCTTCGTGCAGGGCGTGATCTGGCGGATCAACTCGTTCGATCAATGGGGGGTGGAGCTGGGCAAGCAGCTGGCCAAGGCGATCCTGCCCGAACTCGTGGGGGCGGAGGCCGCCACGGCCCACGACTCCTCGACCAACGGGCTGATCAACACATATAAGGCAATGCGCGATGGGAACGATTAAGCCACGTAAGAAAACCTGCAGCCGCGGCAAGGACTGCTGCGGCTACAACCCCTGCCAGCGCAAGAAGCTGAAATCCAGGGCCAAGGCCGAACGAAGGTCGGAGAAAAAGCTGGTCATCGATCTCGACAAGGCCAGGAAAAAGAAGAAAAAAGAGAAGAAGGGGAAATCGAAGAAGGATTGAGAGCCTTTTTGAAAAGTCCCATAGGACTTCTCAAAAAGGCTCTGAGGGTAGGGCATGGCCGTCCGCTTGCTTCCCGAAACGGTCGTCAACCGCATCGCCGCCGGCGAGGTCGTCGAGCGTCCGGCCTCGGCGGTCAAGGAGCTGGTCGAGAACAGCCTCGACGCCGGCGCCCGGCGCATCGACTGCGTCGTCCGCGACGGCGGCCGGACCTTGATCTCGGTGGTCGATGACGGCCATGGCATGGGCGTCGAGGATTTGACGCTCGCGGTCGAGCGGCACGCGACATCCAAGCTGGACGGCGAGGACCTGACACATATCGCGACGCTGGGCTTCCGCGGCGAGGCCCTGCCGTCGATCGGCGCGGTCAGCCGGCTTTCGGTCACCAGCCGGATCGCGGGCGCCGACACCGCCTGGAGCCTCTCGGTCGAGGGCGGGCGCGTGGGCGCGCCGGCCCCGGCGGCCCATCCGCCGGGCACGCGGGTGGAGGTGCGCGACCTGTTCTTCGCGACGCCGGCCCGGCTCAAATTCTTGAAAGCGCCGCGCACCGAGATGGGCCATGTGGTCGAGACCATTCAGCGGCTGGCCATGGCCCATCCCGCCACCGGCTTCTTCGTCGGCGACGGCAGCCGGTCGGTGATCAACCTGCCCCCGGCGGCAGGCGATTCGACCGCCGCCCGGCTCGACCGCCTGGCCGCGATCATGGGCCGGGATTTCGCCGATAACGCCATGGCGATCGAGGCCGAGCGCGCGGGAATGACGCTCACCGGCCATGCCGGGCTGCCGACGCTGAGCCGGCGTAATGCCGGGCAGCAGTTCCTGTTCGTCAACGGCCGGCCGGTGCGCGACAAGCTGCTCTACGGAGCGGTGCGGGGCGCCTATCAGGACGTGCTCGCTTCCGACCGCCATCCGCTCCTCGCCCTGTTCCTGGAGCTGCCGCCCGAGGCGGTGGACGTGAACGTGCACCCGGCCAAGACCGAGGTGCGATTCCGCGATGCCGGGTTGGTGCGCGGGCTGATCGTCGGCGCGCTCCGCCATGCCCTGGCCGAGGCCGGCCATCGCGCCTCGACGACGGTCGCCGCCGCCACGCTCGGTGCGGCCCGCCCCGAGGGGCCGGGCTTGCCTTATGCGGAACGTCGGGCCGTGTCCCCGGGTATCGGTCTGCGGGAGAGGGCGGCCGCCTATCAGGCGCCGCTGGCCGAGCTCGACGCGCCGCCCGCCGCAGCCGTCGCGGTGGATGTCGCGCCGGTGGAGGAGGCGCCGCCGACCGACTATCCGCTGGGGGTCGCGCGCGGGCAGCTCCACGCTACCTATATCGTCGCCCAGAGCGCGGACGGCATCGTCATCGTCGATCAGCACGCGGCCCATGAACGCCTGGTCCATGAACGGATCGGGCGGGCGCTGGAGGCGGGCGGCGTGCCGCGCCAGGCGCTTCTGATCCC
Organism: Rhodospirillales bacterium; assembly: GCA_028281785.1. Lineage (GTDB taxonomy): Bacteria > Pseudomonadota > Alphaproteobacteria > Rhodospirillales > Shumkoniaceae > JANQJG01. Next base: position 579 of record JANQJG010000253.1, on the reverse strand, counting down.
CGAGGTGGTGGAGCTGGAGGAGGTCGCTGCCGACCGCCTCGCGGCCCGCGCCGGGGAGCTCACCGAGCTCGGGCTGGTTCTCGAAGCCTTCGGGCCGGGCGCGGTGATCGTCCGCGAGACCCCGGCCCTGCTCGGCGAGGTCGACGCCCAGGGGCTGATCCGCGACCTCGCCGACGATCTGGCCGAGGCGGACGAGGCGCTCGCGCTCAAGGACCGGCTGGGCGAGGTCTGCGCCCGGCTTGCCTGCCATGGCAGCATTCGCGCCGGCCGCCGCCTCAACGCCGAGGAGATGAACGCGCTCCTCCGCGAGATGGAGGCGACGCCCCGGGCCGGCCAGTGCAGCCATGGCCGCCCGACCTATGTGGAGCTCAAGCTCGCCGATATCGAACGCCTCTTCGGCCGCCGGTGAGATCCCTTTCCGAGGCGCCGGGCGGAAGGGCTTAAAGGATCACCACAGAGAACACAGAGCGCACAGAGGTGGACACAGAGAAGGGGGAGTGCGCGCGCCGCGCGCGTTCTCTGTGGTGGAAAAAAAGTCCAACTCACCACCGGGGGCACGCGGAGAGGGGCTTTTTCCGC
>JANQJG010000208.1 GCA_028281785.1 Rhodospirillales bacterium | reverse complement strand
CCCAAATCCCCCGCAGATTCTCTAGAGTCGTGTGATTTTCACAAAAGGTCAACGGGGTTACGTGCATTTCAATGTAGGCAGCCCAATTCCGTGAACCGTTCGAGACGAGTTTGGCCTCATGTCGGGGGACGAGATGACGGCGTCGTCGCATCTGTTACGGGCCTGTGATTTACGACAGATGCCCCGAAGGATCAATCGCCGAGCCCGAAAAAGCCCCGGAGACTCTCGCACAGACCGCAAAACACGGCCCGAGGCCGCTGGGTCCAAAACCGCCGATCAGCCGATCCACTGGCACCTGACCATCCCCTGTCGCGCGCCGCCGCGGCCCCAACGCAGTGCGGGAGCCGTGCCGACCGAGACCCTCTCCAAAACACCGTCAGCAGCGGAGGCGGGCTCCACTGTCGCTCGAGTTTCTGATCATCTCGATTAGACGGATTGTGTCGCGGGCTTCTTCCGCCCGAACGGGCGGCGGTGTACCGCTTTCCAGCGCCTCGCGCAAGAGGGCATAGAAGCGGTGATGTGCGCCCGGCAGGCTTGGCTCGAAGCGGGTGCTGGCCTGGCCGTCCTGGTAGGTGGTCACCCGGGCCCAGCGGTCCTGCGGCTCGATGCCGAAGCCCTCGTCCAGCGGCGTCATGCCGGCCCGCAGCTGGTCCTCCTGGATGTCCATGAAGCGTTTCATGTAGGAGCCGCGGGTGCCGTGGACGGCGTAGCGGGTCGAGGGGTCCGGCGCGAAATAGCTCGCGAAGATGTCGATCCTGAGGTCGCCCTTGCCCATGCGGGCGTGAAAGGCGTCGGCGATCTGGCCGCCCGCCCGCTGGGTGACGAGGTCCCCCTCCACCCAGTCGGGAAGGCCGAAGAGATGCAAGGCCTGATCGATCAGGTGGGCCCCGAGATCGTAGTGAATCCCGACGCCGGGGGCCGGCGCCTCCTGCCAGCGCTCCGTGACCTCCGGCCGGTAGAATTCGAAATGCGCGCGATAGCTCTTGATCTCACCCAACTCTCCGGCCTCGATCAGGGCTTTCAGCGTCAGAAAGTCGGAATCCCAGCGGCGGTTCTGGAAACAGGTGGCGACCCGCCCCGCCGCGGCCGCCGCGGCGATCACGGCATCGGCTTCCGCGACGCTGGGGGTGAAGGGCTTGTCGGAGACCACGTGCTTGCCCGCGGCCAGGGCCTCCAGCATCAGCGCCGGATGGGTCGGGCTGGGGGTCGCCAGCACCGCGATGTCCACGTCGGGATCGGCGAAGAGGGCGGCCGGCGTCGGGTGGACCCGCGCGCCCGGGTGATCGGCATGGACCTTGGCGCTGTCGGAGGACGCCACCGCCACAAGATCCAGACCCGCCGCGGCAAACAGCGGCGCGTGAAACACCCTGCCGGCCAAGCCATAGCCCACCAATCCGACCCTTAGTGTCATGACTGTTCTCGTTCTCCGAACTCGAAGCGGTTCCGGCCCGCACCCCCGCCCGGCCACCCACTAGGATACTCGCGCTGGGTGGCCGGGCGGGGGTGCGGGCCGGTGCCGAAAGACAAGAACACCCTAATTTATCCGCATTTCGGTCTGCGGATCGAAGAAGTGCACCTTGTCCATGTTGAAGGCCAGCGGCACCCGGTCGCCCGGGGCGATCCTCTCGCTTGAACGCACCCGCGCCGTGAACTCCTTCTCGCCGAGCCGCGTCACCACGAACTTGTCGGCGCCTGTCGGTTCCACCACGTCGATGTTGCAGTCGACGGTCTCCACATAGCGGGCCGAGCGGTCGGCGCTGGCGACGTCGGTGACGTCCTCCGGCCGCACGCCGAAGACGACGTCCTGGCCGGCACGGGCGCGCAGCGCCTCGCTGGGCTCGGCGATGGGCAAATCCACCGCGCCGATCCTGACCGAGGTGGTGCCGTTGGCCGATTTCAGGTTTCCCGGAACCAGGTTCATGGTGGGCGAACCCATGAAGTCGGCGACGAAAACGTTGGCGGGGCTGGCATAGACCTGATCGGGGGTGCCGACCTGCTGGAGGATACCGTCTTTCAGCACGGCGATCTGGGTCGCCAGGGTCATGGCCTCGATCTGGTCGTGGGTGACGTAGACGATGGTGGTGCCCAGCGCCTGGTGCAGCTTCTTGATCTCGGTACGCATGTCCACCCGCAGCTTGGCGTCGAGGTTGGAGAGCGGCTCGTCGAAGAGAAAGACCTGCGGCTCGCGCACCAGGGCGCGGCCCATGGCGACGCGTTGGCGCTGGCCGCCGGAAAGCTGGCCGGGGCGGCGTTTCAGCAGGTGGTCGATCTGCAGCATGTCGGCCACCCGGGCGACGGCTTTCTCGCGCTCGGGCCTCGGGATGCCGCGCATCTCCAGGCCGAAGGCGATGTTCTCGGCCACGTTCATGTTGGGATAGAGGGCGTAGGACTGGAACACCATCGCGATGTCGCGCTGGGAGGGATGCAGGTCGTTCACCGGACGCCCGTTGATGCGGATCTCCCCGGCGGTGATGGTCTCCAGCCCGGCGATGGTGTTCAGCAGGGTCGACTTGCCGCAGCCGGAGGGGCCGACGAGCACGAGGAATCCGCCTTCGTCGATGGCGATGTCGATGCCCTTCAGCACGTCGACTTCGTGGAAGGACTTGCGGAGATCGCGGATTTCGAGAAATGCCATGATTACCCCTTAGCGGACTTAGCCCTTCACCGCGCCGGCCATGAGCCCGCGCACGAAGTAGCGGCCGGAGACGACATAGACGACCAGCGTCGGCAAGGCCGCGAGGATCGCCCCGGCGAAGTGGACGTTGTATTCCTTCACCCCGGTGGAGGAACTCACCAGATTGTTCAGGGCCACCGTCATGGGCTGGCTGTCGAAATCGGCGAAGGAGGCGCCGAAGAGGAAGTCGTTCCAGACGTTGGTGAACTGCCAGATCACGGTGACCACGATGATGGGCCCGGACGACGGCAGCAGGATACGGCGGAAGATGCGGAAGAAGCCGGCGCCG
>JANQJG010000212.1 GCA_028281785.1 Rhodospirillales bacterium | reverse complement strand
AGGATGCGTTCGGCGCGTGGGCCGAAGCAACTACCGCTGCGTGAGATCGTTCGCAGCGTGGAAACAGTTTATCTACGACAGTTAACGTGAAAATGCCTAATGAAGAAACTGCTCAAGGAGCGGCTCTTCGCTCCAGCCAAGGTCGTGACGGATAAGCTTCGCTCCTATCCGTCAGCTTTCCGTGCCATGGGTCTGACAGCGGAACATGACCGCAGTCTAAGAGCCAACAACAGAGCCGAGAACGCGCACCAGCCGGTTCGACGGCGCGAACGAAAGCTGCAAAGCTTCAAATCGCCTGGATCAGCCCAACGTTTCCTCAACATTCACGCTGCGACCTACAACACCTTCTATCATCAGCGCCGTCTTATCAGACGATCCGTCTACAAGGAGCTCCGAACCGCCTCGTTCGAGGTCCGGCAAAGCGCGAGTGAGGCAGCATGATCTCGGCTCCCAGTCATCCAACCTCAGGGCCGCAGAAGTTTATGTGACAAAGCCGACGTCGGATATAACCATCGCGACGCGCCTTCAATCCGCCACTCCAGAAACGAGAGGATCGCGGACACGGTGAACTTCGCCAACGTCCATGAATGAAAAGTCGACCAAGGGCGAGAGTATCTTCGATGTGGCGAGTACACCTGCCCCAGACAAAGCAACGTCGGCGCCCAGTTCGGAAATGATGACCCGATTGGTTCGGCGCCGGCTCACCTCGCCGATCGAGGGGGGAAGGGGCTCAGCCCGGCGCAGCAGCCTGCGGGCGAGGCCTTCTGGGATCAGTCCGCCAATCACGATGGTTTCGGGATCGAAGAGGTTTTCCGTGATGACCACCGCCTTGGCCAGCAGCGGTGCTGCTTCGTCAAGCCACGCATGGACGATCGCCGGCGAGCCAGAAATGACCTTTTCCAGTGCGGTACTATCGTCGGGCACGGCGTCCACGCCGAGACGCCGGAACAGTCCCTCCAGTGACAAAACACACTCCAGACACCCCCGATTGCCGCAGGCGCACCGTTCGGTGTCCGAAGCGATCGGAAGATGGCCGAGCTCGCCCGCGTTTCCGAACGCGCCGGTCAATAGGTGGCCGTTTACGATCGCCGCCCCGCCCAAGCCGACGTCGAAGTAGAAATAGTAGAAGTTCGAACGGCCGGTTCGCAGGCTTTCTCCGACCGCGGCGCAATTGGCGTCGCTTTCAACGAAGGTCGGCAAGCCTGTCCTTTCCGCGATCCTTTTTTCGACCGGAACGTCCCGCCACCCCTCCATCGTCGTCGGCCCAACAAAACTCATCGATGCGACGTCGAACGGGCCGGCCATCGCGATTCCGATGCCAAGGAATCGCGCGTTCGGACGGTTCGACTTCAGCACTTCGATCAGGTTGAAGATCTCGGTGAAAACAACCTCCAAATCACGAGACCTCGGGGCCGTCGCGGCCTCGAACACGATCTCGCCGGCGCTGTCGACCAGGGCGCCGCGAAGACCGGCAGGGGAGATCTGCAATCCGATTGCGAATCCTCCGTCGGGGCGGATTTCGAGGATGGTCGGCGGGTGTCCCCTTCGTTTCTCGACAAGGCGTCTCGAACGGATGAACCCCGCCTCTTCCAATTCCTTGGTGATGTTGGCGACGGTCTGGGTGGACAGCGCGATAGCGCGCGCGATGTCGGCCCGCGACATGGGGCCTTCGCGTCGAAGCAGATCGAGGATGATCCGCCGGTTGAACGGTCGGCCGAATTCCTGGTTCGTGCCGCGCAGTGCCGCGGATTGGCGGAGGTTAGACGGCGATCGCATACAGCCTCCGTTGTGCTCTCGTTGATATCGACGTCATTGATAGCATCTTGGATAGCTCGAAATGGCACGGGTCGCCTTTTGCGTCCCTTCACGAACGGCGGCATCCAGCGGAAGGTCGCGTGCGATCGCCGCCAGAAAGCCCGCGTTGAATGTGTCTCCGGCGCCGACCGAGTCGACAATGGCAACAGTCTCGGCGGACACGCCCGAGGACGTTCCGTCCTTCCACACCCTTGCACCCTTCTTTCCCAGTTTGGCGATAATGGTCAGGTTCTCATTGCGATCCAGCACTTGCTGGACCGCCGCTTCGCAGTCGGTGGTGCCGGTGAGACCGAGAAGTTCAACCTCGTTCAGTAATAGATGGTCGCAAAGGTTCAAACACCGGAAGATAGCGTCGCGCGCTTCTTCCTTCCATCCGCCTGGAGGCCAACCGGTATCGATCGCGGTGGTCAAACCTCGGTCCCGAAGAGCGCGTAGGATGAGCGGATAGTCTTCAAGAAGGTTCGGAGTCATGAAACCACCGGTCAGAAGGATGATGTCACCTCTCGCTGGTTCCTGATCAAGAACGGGCATGACGTTTTCTAAGCGGAACCCATTCAGGTGTCCAGAATACGACAAGAACGTCCGTTCGCTGTCGGGATGCACAATGCAGACCGTCAAGGCGGTCTGTGCATCCATCACGGTCCAGTACGTGCTATCGGGTTCGAACTGCGATGCGATCCAACGGCCCAACATGTCTTCGCCCCGGCATCCGATCAGACGGTGATGGACATTCATTCCGGCCAAGGCCATCGCGGTATTGGCGGCACCGCCGCCGACCCGCAGTTCCATTGTGTCGACGATCTGTTCCGTACCCGGCACCGGCCATGGCGTGCTGGGCCCCACAACACAGTCGACGTTGACGTTCCCGACTACCCAAATCAATCGCATGTTCATTCCGAATCAGTAACCTTGCTACACCGCAGGGGTGTGCCGATATCGACAACTCTTCGTGTAGCCAAGCCGAGGATCAGGTTTTGCAATGGCCGCAACAGGATCATCGTCGCGCCGATCCCCGAAGAAAAAGGCAGGCCGATGGTGCACGCGCCGTTCGACGGAGGAAGTCCGCTGGAATCGAGAATGACGATCGGCGCCCCGGCATCCCGGCACAACACCGCGAGACCGTCGACGAGAGGCGATGCCGGCCCGCCGTCGCGGAGGGCGACGACCCCGACCTTCGGTCCCAACGCCTCTGTGGGGCCATGCCGCAACTGGCCGCCCTCGAGGGCCATGGCGGGACACCGCGCCAGTTCCATGAACGCCAGTGCCCCCATCTCGGCCAATCCGCACTGCCAACCGCGCCCGGTGAAGATCAGTGTTTCGACCCCCGCCAAGGCTTCGAGACCCTGGGAGACGTCGACCGCCAGGCCGTCCGCCGTTTCCAGTGCCGCCTCGAAATCTTCGGTGCCGAAGCCCAGGGTCGCCGCGATCGCCACGATCTGGGCGATCGAAACGGCGAAGCTGCGCGTCGCCGTGAAGCCGAATTCCCGCCCGCCGGTGGCCACGAGCGCGGGCAGCAGTTTCGCCAGCGGACTGCCATTCTCCACGGTCAGAGCGTAGCACGCGTTCCCGGCGATCCGAGCGTACCGAACAGCCTCGGCCGAGCCGCCGGACTGCGAAACGACAATCTTGACCGCTCCGCGTCCGATCTGAGGGCCGTAAAGGACTTCCGAGATCGGCGTGATCCCGGTGTCGATCCCAGCCTCGCGGAGCGCCAGACCACCGATGCGACAGGCCGCGAACGAGGCCCCCATCCCCATCAGAACCACTCCGCCTCGGGTTTGTATGTCGGCGGAAATCTCGGCCAACACGGGCGGTCGCGTCTGGAAAGTCGCAAGAGCTTCGCGATACTCCTGTTCGATTTCACGTTGGATAGCCTCCAGGCTACCGTTCGTGCCGTCCTTAGCGAATGCAACCATAACAGGCTCCCGATAGAGTGACGCCTTATTCGAAGAATTCACCGTTCTTTTCCATCAGCACGTCGGCCTTTCTCTTTTCCGCTTCGGTCAGCGGACGATGGGGCGAGGTGATGTGGTCGGAGCACAGACCGAGCCGCGAAAGCATGTACTTGGTCACGCCGTAAGCGGTGGCGCTCGTCGCGTAGATTTCGCGGAGGAAGGCCACGAAGCGGCTTTGGCGTTCCAGCACTTCGGTCCATCTCTCCTCATCCGCGAGACGTTGGGTCCGCACGCACCATCTGGAACTGAAGTTGCCGGGCCCTCCCATGGTGAAGTGGGTGATTCCCTGCAGCAGAGCGAAGTCGAACAGGTACTCATCGCCACTGATGACGACGAAGTTCCCGGGTGCTTCGAGGCGGATCCGGTACTCGGAGAGCGCGTCGGCCGGCACGGTTGCCTTGACGCCGATGATGCTGTCTTTTCGACTCAACCGCTCAAGACTGTCGGCACCGACTAGAACACCGATCTCGCCGTTCTCGTAGATGACGATAGGCAGTCGGGTCGAGGATGCGAGCGCGAGAAAATAGTCTTCCACCAGTTCGCCGGGGATCTCATAGCTGAACGGGGGCGTGGCGAGAATGAAATCGGCCCCGGCATCCTCGGAGCAGCGCACCAGTTCCAGGGCCCTCGGCAGGCTGTGCTCCGACACCCCTGCCATGACGGGGATACGCCCGTCGGTGATCCGGCAGGTCTGCAGGATCATGTCGCGGCGGACGGCATCGGGCAGCAACGGTCCCTCTCCGCACCAGCCAAGAGGGAAAAGACAGGCGATACCGCCTTCGATCTGGGCGGTAATCAGGCGTTCAAGGGCCTTCACGTCGAGGGCGCCATCCGCATCGAGCGGCGTAGCTAGGGCTGTTGTAATGCCGCGAAGGGCCGCAATAGAGTCCGACGAAACCATGGTCATCGTATTCTCCTTGCCGAATTTTGATTTCAGTTGCCTACCGCCACAGAAGTTCGGGCAGGAAAAGTGAGATTTCGGGAACGTAGGTAATGAGCATCAACGTGATGAAGTTGAGGGCCACGAGAGGCAGCATCGCCAGACTGATGGCCTCAATCCCGACCCTGCTTATCCCCGACGCGATGTAGAGGCATGTTCCGACCGGTGGTGTCGTGTGCCCGAGAATCAGGTTGAAGCACATGAACACGCCGACATGTACCGGATCCATTCCCATGTCCGACAGAAGTGGCACGAAAATCGGACCCAGAATGACGGCGGAGGGCGTGGGATCCATAAAGGTTCCAATCACTAAAAGAACCACGTTCAGGATCAACAGGATCACGATGGGTTCCGACGAGATTGAACCCAGAAGTTCCGCCAGATGGTAGGGGATCCGCTCGACGGTTAGTATCCAGCCGAAGACCGATGCCGTACCCAGGATCAGCATGACCGAACCGGCCAGCTTTCCCGATTTGAAAAAAATGCCCGGCAGTTCCCGCCATCTCAGTTCCCTCGTCGCAAGCGAAAACACCAACGCGTAGAGCACGGCCATGACGGCCGACTCGGTCGCGGTGAACACACCAAAGCCGATTCCGAAGATGATGATCAGGGGTAGCGCCAGGAGGGGTAAACCTTCGCGGCAGTATCGTAGCGCGGTCTCGCGGCCGATCCTTTCGCCCTGTGGGAAATCGCCCTTGTCGGCTCTGTTGCGTCCATAGGCGTAGACATAGACCATCTGCGCCAGCCCGATCAGGACTCCGGGGATGAGCCCCGCCAGGAACATTTCTCCGATCGAGATGCCGGTCGCCATGGCGAAGATGATCATCAGAACGCTGGGAGGAACCATCGCGCCGATGGTCGACGACGCTACCGTGATCGCGGCGCTAAATGCGGCATTGAATCCAGAGCGCGTCATCGCCGGAATCAGAACCGAGCCGATCGCCGCCGTGTCCGCCGTCGCCAGCCCCTGGATCCCGCCAAAGAAGATGCTGACCAGGATGTTGACATAGGCCAATCCGCCCCGCACCCGGCCGACGAACACCTTTGACAAATTGACCAGTCGATGAGTGATGCCGCCACGGTTCATGATTTCACCGGCCAGCATGAACAAAGGGATCGCGACGAAGACGAAACTCTCAAGCGACGTCACCAAGCGCTGAGGAACGATTATCAGTAGATGCGGCTGCTCCAGCAGATAGATGAACGCCGCGATCCCGAGGGAGAAGATGATCGGAACTCCCAAGATCAACATTAAAACGAAGACGAAGAACATCAGGACGATCATGATCCGCCTCCCGAAGCCGGCGGCGCGCTTCGGAGCGTATCGACGATATTCTTGGCCAGGAACAGCACGCAGATCAGGAACCCGATCGACAAGGACAGATGGCTCCACGACTTCGCAATCCGCATCACCGGCATCGGCGTGCTGCTGCTGAGTTCCAGCACGGACTGATTGATGTAGATCATCACCGAGACAAACGACACCAGAACGGCATCGACGATCAAACGGATCGCGATCCTTCCCTTGCTGCCCAACCGTTGGACAAAGATCACGATCGCAACCATTTCATCATCGTGAATCGCCAAGGCCGCGCCCACGTAAACCATCCAGACCAGAATCAGCGTCACGGCCTCGTTCGCCCATACGATGGAGCCGTTGAACACGTATCGAAAGACGACTTGCCCGGCCACGAGGAAGACGATGATGGCCATGCTGCATGTGACGAAGGCAACACCGCACCGGTATATGAGCCGCGACACCCATTGCAGGGCGTCATACGTGACGCTGTTCATGTTGTACCACCGTAGGGGATCTCGTCATGTTCCCACCCACCGCCCACATGCATTTCCAGAATATCGTCGCGATTTTTTTTATCGACTGGCGTTCACGGCATCGATGTACTTCTTGCTGCCCGCGTGCTTCTCAACGAAGGAAGCATAGACCGGTTCGACCATTTCAACGAAAGGCGTGATGTCGGCCACCTTGGTCTGTTTCTTAAATAACGTGGTTCGCCATTCCTCCTCTTCCACATTGTACTTCCACTGCCGGTCGAGGATGCGTGGAGCTTTTTCGGTGATCACTTGGCGAACGACCTCTCGGAGATCCTCGGGCAGGGCATCGAAAGCCCGTTTGCTGACCGCGACGCCGAGTCCCAGGCTGAACAGAGGTAGTTCCGTGAAGTACGGCGCCACTTCGTGGATCGACAGGTATTCGAACGCATTTCGGTCGTTGAAAAAGCCGTCGACAAGCCCCGTCTGAATCGATTGATACACTTCGCCGTAGGGCAGTACGACCGGATTCGCGCCCAGCGCCTGCATGGTGCTGATCTGCATCTTGTTTTCCATCGTGCGGATGCGGACACCCTTGAAGTCTTCCGGTGTCTCGAGCAGCTTCGAGCGGCTGACCGGGAAACGATAGCCGATCAGGTTGGAAGCCATGACGTAAACGCCTTTGGCCTCCGCTGCCGTGAGAAGGGCGGAGCCGGCCTCCGTGGCCATGAAACGCTTGAAATGCTCACGGTCACCGAAGATGAACGGGAGCGATGTAAATTCGAAATCATTGACGTAACTCGACGTGATCGCGAATGCCTGCCAGTGCATCTCGACGACGCCTGCGCGAAGATTCTGGACGATTTCGGGTCCCGTTCCCATCGCTGTCTCGGCAAAAAGGTTGAGGTCCATCTTCCCGCCACTGCGGGCCTTGATCTCTTCCTTGATCTGCTTCACCGACTGATCGTAGAGCGGTTGCCCGGGATTGGCCGGGATAACCAGTTTCCAGGTGTATTGCTGGGCCTGGGCCAATCCGGTGGAGAAGATGACTGTCGCAAGTACGGCAGCCGCAATTCTAAGCTTCATGAGAGGTCTCCTCTGTTTTTCGATAGGAGTCAGACTAGGGAAAATCTGAGGAACGAGTCAATTAAAAAACCAATGGTTTTATAAATAACTCCATGTTGCCTGGGCATTTTCACATAAACTGAGCTGACTGAGTTGCGAGCTCGATGTCAGCCTGGGCTGATGCAGCAGCTCTCGTTCAAGCGTTACCGTTTCCCGGCTGAAATCATCCGCCATTCGATCTGGCTCTATGCTCGGTTCACGCTGAGCTTTCGTGACGTGGAAGAAATGCTCGCCGAGAGGGACTTGGACGTTTCCTACGAGATCGTTCGCCGATGGTTCCTGAAGTTTGGATCCGTCATCTCCGCCAATCTGCGGCGCACTCGACCGAGGCCCAGCGATCACTGGCACCTCGATGAGATGGTCATCGTGATCCGGGGGAAACGCTATTGGCTCTGGTGTGCCATGGACAACGAGGGTGAAGTTCCGGACTTCCTTGTCCAGGGTACGCGAAACGCCAAAGCCGCTGGAAAACTGATGAAGAAACGGCTCAAGGAGCAGCTCTTCGCGCCAGCCTTGAACGTTGACGACATCGGTATGACCGATGAACTGCAGCCGCGGACCGCCGCCGCTACCGGTCCGTTGACCCCAGATGTTGGGCCG
>JANQJG010000205.1 GCA_028281785.1 Rhodospirillales bacterium | reverse complement strand
GCCTTCGGGTCGTACCGATACCCGGGGCTGATCGCCGCGAGTCGATCCATGAAGGCGACGGCCGCGCGACCGTCTATCGCCGCGACCGAGGTACCGTGGCCGACATGGTCCGCGAACAGGCGGGCCGTCTGCCGCATCTGATCCTTCGTCTTCCCCGTCACCGTCACGCCGCGATCCGAAGCGTACGCCTCAGCCGCCCGGATGACCGTCGGACCGCCCTCCACCGAGTGCGAGACGCCATGCGGACGCGGCGGCCGGATGTTCTTGTCGAACATCGCGCGGGCGGCGTACGCGGCGTCCACCAGGGCGTCGCACATGGCGATGACGGACTCCTCGGTGGGCTCCGCCCCGATCCGCTCTATCGTCTCCGTGGCGCGTGGCCTTAGCGCGTCGTAGTCCAGCGTCTCACCGTCCCCGCCCTGAACCGCGAAAAGGAAGTCGTCGATTCGGCCCGGACCGTCCACCGGGTTGGCGGTCAGAAAGTCGTAGGTCCGATGCAGCTCGGACTGTGCCGCCGCCCTGATCTCCTCGGCGGACAGTGCGCCCTGCCGGGCGCGCTCAAACCCCCGCCGGATCGCGGCGACGGCAGCCGGTGCCAGCCGCGTGGCCTCCCGCCGGTCCGACGTGCTCAGGTACTTCTCGACGAACGTTTTCGGCTTGCCGGTCCGGCTCAGATACCTGTGGCGAAGGTCCCTCGGAACGGGCACCTGTACCCGCCACCGTCCGCGATTGTGCTGAAGATAGTTGCGCTGCTGATAGCGCTTGCCGGAGTTGTTCGGAAACGCTCTCGCCATGACGGACTCCTTCTCCGTAGCGGAGCCCGATACTCGCACAGAATCCTTGCACAGAATTTAAGGCGAACGATGCCGATTTTCTTGTTGTTTTTCAACGCCTTAAGAGATTGGCGTCCCCTAGGGGATTCGAACCCCTGTTGCCGCCGTGAGAGGGCGGTGTCCTAGGCCTCTAGACGAAGGGGACGAGGCAAGGCCCCAGATTTAGGGGAAATCGCCGGAGTGATCAACCCCCTTGCCGCGCCCCCGCTTCCACCGCCCCCACGCTCGCGGCCGTGCTTTCCGCATGCCTCCGCGCCGCGGCGATGAAGGCCTCCACATCCTCGGCCCGTGTGTTGAAGGCGGTGACCAGGCGCAGCATGCGCGCGCCCTCGCCGGGCCAGCGGTAGAAGCGGAAGCCGTCTTCCTCCAGGCCCCGGATCACCGGCTCGGGCAGGGTGACGAAGATCTCGTTGGCCTCGACCGGGTTGCGGAACTCGGCCCCCGGAATCGCCGCCAAACCCTCGGCCAGCCGCGCCGCCGTTCCGTTCGCCCGGGCCGCGAGCCGAAGCCAAAGATCGTCGGTAAGATAGGCTTCGAACTGGGCCGCCAGGAACCGCATCTTCGACAGCAGATGCCCGCCCCGCTTGCGCCGATAGGGGAGGGTAGCGGCCAGCGCCGGGTCGAACACGACGATCGCCTCGGCCGCCCAGGCGCCGTTCTTGCTGGCGCCGAAGCTGAGGATGTCGACCCCCGCCCGCCAGGTCGCCTCGGCTGGGCTGCGGCCGAGCGTGACCAGCGCGTTGGCGAAGCGGGCGCCGTCCATATGCAGCTTCAGGCCGTGGGCGCGCGCCAGCTCGGCGATGCCGGCGGCCTCATCCAGGGTATAGACGGTGCCGGCCTCGGTCGCCTGGGTCAGGCTTACGGCCGCGGCCCGAACGTGATGCACGCCGTGATCGGGGGCGATGAGCTTTTCGTGCAGATCCTGGGCATGGACCTTCCCGTCCTCGCTGTCCAGCAGGACCAGCTTGGCGCCGCCGCTGTAAAACTCGGGCGCGCCGCATTCGTCGCATTCGATATGGGACTCGGCGTGGCAGAAGATCGCGCCATAGGGCGGCGTCATGACCGAAAGGCCGATCGAGTTGGCCGCCGTGCCCGTGGCCACCAGGAACACACCGACCTCGCGCTCGAAGACCTCGGCCAGCCGCGCCTCCACGCGACGGGTCCAGTCGTCGTCGCCATAGGCCATGGCGTGGCCCGTATTGGCCGCCGCCAGCGCTTCCATGATCTCGGGGGCGGCGCCGGTCACGTTGTCGCTGCAGAAGTTCATGTCTCGCTGTCCTCGGACTCGAAGGGCGGGGGGCGCAGGGGATAGGGCTGCCAATCGCTGGTGCGCAGGCCGATCTCCCGGAACTGGCATCCCTCGGAGTCCAGCACATGGGCCGTGGTGTGGATCGCCTGGCCGTCGAGCACGGCCGTGATCAGCCACACCAGCTCGGGCTCCCAGGCGCGTTCGAGGTCCCGTTCCGAGGGTTGGGCCGCGTGGTCGGGATGGGAATGGAAATGGCCGATGACGCGCTCGGGCCCGCCCTCCAGGGTCCGCATCAGCTCGAGCCTGAGCTGCGGCGAAACCTCGAAGCGTTCGTTCGCGCCTTCCTCGGTAACGTTGGGGCTGACCTCGACGCGCGACACCACGATGTCCGCAGGCGGCTGGTTGTAGCCGACCAGCAGGCCGCAGCACTCCTCCGGATAGGCGGCCTCGGCCGCGTCGACGATCCGTTTCAGCAGGGGGCGGGGGAGGAAGATCACGGCGCCGGCCGCAGGTTGATCCGGCCCAGCTCGGACCCGGACGCGAGGTCGATGACGAGGATTCCGGGACAGCTTTCCGCGCCCTCCAATCGCAGGAACAGGCGGGTCTCGGCGGGCTGCATCTCGATGATCCGGCAGCCTGCGGGCAGCGAAACATCGATCTCCCCGAATGTGGCGGCGGGCGGCGAGGCCGGGTCGGACGCGGTGGCGGCCGGCGCGTCGTCTTCACCGCCGAACTCACGGACGAGGCCATAGACGAGCAGGCTCATCCCGATGACGATGAGCACCCCCATGCCGATAACGAGACCCTTGAGCGGCTGCACGCTTCGCTCCAGTCTAGTAACTTGTGTTCATGGTTTACGAACCCACCACTTATACCGTTCCCGTCGCGAGGGACAAGGCCGGCACGCGACTCGACCGGCTGCTCTCCGACGCCTTGCCCGCGATCTCGCGAAGCCGGCTCCAGGCGTTGATCGGACAGGGATGCGTGACCCGCGAGGGGGACGCGGCCGAGGTCGTGTCGGATCCCAGCCGCCGCGTGCGGGCCGGCGAGCGTTTCGTCGTCCAGGTGCCGCCGCCGCGCCCGGCGCGCGTCGAACCCCAGGCCATCCCCTTGGAGGTTGTCTATGAGGATGAACATCTGATCGTCGTCGACAAGCCCGTCGGCCTGGTCGTGCATCCGGCCGCCGGCCATGCCGACGGCACGCTGGTCAACGCGCTCCTCGCCCATTGCGGCGGCAGCCTCTCGGGCATCGGCGGGGAGACCCGGCCCGGCATCGTGCACCGGCTGGACAAGGAGACGAGCGGCCTTCTCGTCGCCGCAAAGACGGACGCCGCGCATCGGCATCTGGCCCGGCAGTTCGAATCGCACAGCCTGGAACGCGCCTATTGGGCCCTCGTCTGGGGCGTCCCCGCGCCGCGGGTCGGGGAGATCGCCGGTAATATCGGCCGCAGCCCCGCCAACCGCAAGAAGATGGCCGTGCTCAAGCGGGGAGGGAAGCCAGCCCTGACCCGCTACAAGGTGAGTCGCGCGGTCGGCAGCCGGTGCAGCCGGCTCGAATGCCGGCTGCTCACCGGGCGAACTCACCAGATTCGCGTGCATCTCGCCTCCCGTAGCCATCCGGTGGTGGGGGACCCGCTCTATGGCGGCGGGGTGAGGCACAGGCTGAAGGGGGCTCCGGAAGCTGCGCGGTCGGCCGTGGCCGCTCTTGGTCACCAAGCGCTTCACGCATATTTGATGGGATTTCCACACCCCGAAACGGGTCTCTGGATGAGGTTTGAGAGCAGTTTACCAAGTTATTTCAATAAATTGGAAATGACCTTGGACTGCGTGTGACTTTCTTCTATTCTTGAGTGCCAAACTAGGATATTCTTGATCCGTCCCGAATGCCCTGCGTAATGTGGGTCAGGTGGAATGGCCGCCGTCGCGAAGGCGGCGCGTCGGGAGGGTCGGTCAATGAAATCGTCTTTGACATTTGACTTGGAGATCTCGCCGGAACGGAACCTGACGCGGTATCTCCAGGAAATTCGTAAGTTTCCCATGCTCTCGCCGGATGAGGAATACAGCCTCGCCAAGCGCTGGCGGGAGGGCGGTGATACCCGATCCGCGCACAAACTTGTAACCAGCCATCTGCGGCTCGTTGCCAAGATTGCGATGGGCTACCGCGGATACGGCCTGCCCCTGGGGGAGCTGATCTCCGAGGGCAATCTCGGCATGATGCAGGCGGTGAAGCGCTTCGATCCCGACCGTGGCTTCCGGCTCGCCACTTATGCGATGTGGTGGATCCGCGCGGCGATGCAGGAGTACATTCTCCACTCATGGTCCCTGGTGAAGATGGGCACCACGGCGGCGCAGAAGAAGCTCTTCTTCAACCTGCGCAAGCTCAAGGGTCAGATGCAGGCCATCGAGGATGGCGACATGTCGCCCGAGCACGTGGCGACGATCGCCCATCGCCTAAAGGTGTCGGAAGAGGAAGTGGTCAACATGAACCGGCGCTTGGCCAGCCCCGACCATTCCCTGAACGCGCCGATGCGCAGGGATGGCGAGGGCGAGTGGCAGGACTGGCTGGTCGATGACGACGACGATCAGGAATCGCGGCTCGGCGACTTTCAGGAGCTGAAGGACCGGCGGCGCCTGCTCGCCGGTGCCATGAAGGGCCTGACCGACCGCGAGCGCCACATCCTCAACGAGCGGCGGCTCAAGGACACGCCGGCGACCCTCGAGCATCTCAGCCGTCAGTACGGCATCTCGCGGGAGCGCGTGCGGCAGATCGAGGTCCGTGCCTTCGAGAAGCTTCAGAAATCCGTGCGCAACGCGGTCATCGAGCAGCGCGTGTCTTCGTGATCCCGATGGGTTGATCGAGGCCGGCCTCGGCAAAGCGTTTACGGCCGCCCTTGGGGCGCCCGTTTTTGTTTCCGTGGACCGGAGGGCGCAGGTGAGCATACCTCGTGACAAAATGCTCTAAGGTCCTTTTTTGCCCCGGCCCCCGATGGTGGAGGCGAGTTCCTGGGACTTGGCCACGCCCTCTCCCCACTCCTCGACGATTTTTCTCTGCATCGCCCGCAACTGCGACACCCGCCGCTGCGATAGCACCGTCAGGAAGCTGACGATCGTGGGCGGCATGATCACGAAAAGCAGCCAGCCAAAGGCCGCCGCGCCATAGATGACCAGCAGGGCGAACACGTCCGTGAGGATCGCCGCCGCGGCTTGCAGGCTGTGGGACTTGAACCAAAGCTGTAGGAGATAGGGAAACAGGCCGCAGAGATTCATCCCGGCGACGCAATAGGTCGCCGAGCGGCGGTGGGATCGGTCGATAATGGCGGCGACCAACGTCGGCAACATGCCGAAGGCGAGCAGCATCACGCTCGGCAGGGACGCGGCCATCATGCCGACGACAAGACTGAACATCCAAAAGGGGGTTATCTTCAGGCCGGTCCGCGAACGGGAACGGGACTTTGCCGGTTGGGGTTTTTTCACGGCCAACTACCAAGCCTCGATGATTGAAAGCAAACAGATCACCGCCAGGGACACCACAACCGAGGTCGCCGCCGCCATCTGCTGGCCCTTCCGTTCGAGGGCGTCCAGGCGAGCCTGCCCGCCGTCCTCGATGTCATGAATCTCCGTCTCCGCGGCGGCGAACCGGCGGATGGCCGACTCGTATCCCGACTTGTCGCTGCGCCGTCTTTCCCCGTTGTCGATCAGGTCGTACAGCCTGGGCAGGCTGCCCTGACGTATGAGCCTCGGGACTTCGCGCTCGATCTCGCGCCGCGCCGATCGGCTGTGATAGGCCTCTATCGCCGGCCCCAGCAATCCGCCGATCCAGTTGGACAGCCCGTAGAGGGCCTCCGGGCCGAGGCGCCATTGAAGGAGCGCGAGAAGGCTGAGCATGCCTTCGATCTGCTTGCCCTGATCGAGGTCGCCGAGCGTCTGTAGATGGCGGTCGACATCCTGTTTGAGGCGCGCGGCGATGAACGCGGCAATATGGCGGTCGACCGGTCTCGCGTCACTGCCGGCCCGTCCCGCGGCGCGGTCCAGGGCGGGCAGCAGTTCGTCGACACCGACGACATAGTCTTGGACGACCAACGGGCTCTGGCAGGGGAGGCCCGGGTTGAGCTCGTAAAGGACGCGCTCGATGCCGTATCCGGGGGCCCGGCGCGTCAGATAGCCCCGCATGTGCTTGTACAGGCGCTCGATACCGGTGCTCTCGAATGCCAGTTGTCGGCGGATCTCGAACGTTGCGCCAAGGATGTCCTCGGTCAAGACCTCCGAACCGGCCGAGATCTCGCCCTTCTCCGCCAACTCGGCGGCGAGAGCCAGGCCGAAGCAGTCGCGGTGGAATACAAACTCTTTGTATCGGATCGGAGCGGAGGGATCGAGCAGGGCGCAGACCTTGGGCACGATGAAGTGGCGGCTGGCGGACCCTTGCTCGCTCGCCTCCTGCGTGACCTCGGCCAACTGGGCCACCGACTCCGCAAGGTCGGATCGCCCGATGCTGCGCTTGAGCCAGTTTACGAGGCGGTTTTCCCCCAAAACCCGCGCCGCTTCCGAGGGATTTCGGCTGAATGCATGGGCCAGAGTCCTGGGGGTGATGTGGGCGCGTCCGTCGAATTCGAAGCGAATCTCCGGCCGCATGGCCGAGCGCTTGGGGATCGGTGTCAGTCTCCGGCCCGCGACCCACAGGTCGAGCTCCCTTAGGCCCCACCTCTCTTCCGGATCGTCGCTCAACATGCCGCGCACCGGTTCGAGCAGCGAAAGGGGAATCCGGGCGCCACTGCAGAGGGTTCCGTAGGTTCCGTTTTCCAAACGTTCGTAGAACAGATCTTCCTGACCCTTCTGGGCGACGGGATTGCGGTTGAGGAGCAGGAAGACGAGGGTGACTCCAAGGGCGAACAGGTCGTCGCTCACCGAACCGGTGCCCCGCGCGGCCGGTATCGACATGCAACGCTCGACGGTCTCGAAGATGGAAGGCTGATCGAAGCCGGGCGGCGTGGTAAGGCAGTCGCCGAGCACGACCTTGCGGCGGTCGGTGTCCATGAAGAACATGTTGTCCGGTCGCAAGGCGCGATGCGGGATGTCGACATGGGCCAGATCCCGCAGCGCCCCCAGCACCGGTTCGATGATCCGGTGTTGCGCTTCATGTTCGCGAAGCGTCTTCGCCTTGTCTCCCAGAACGTCCGACAGGCGGCCGCCGAGAGGGCGTTCATACACCATCACCATGCAGCGTTGGCCCAGCGGCGGCCAATGTACGGTGTCCCAATCGACGAAGGGCAGCATTCCGGCGGGCTGTGCCCCGAGTAGCACGGCCGCGGCGTCAACGCGCGGCGGCAGGCCGGGAGGGCAGAGAAGGGCGAAGAGCTTTCGCGAGGAATTGCGGCGATCCCGGACGGCGAATGCCGGCGCCGACGGTGTCGACAGGCCCGGCAGGCGGGCGTCCGGCGTGATTTCATAGCGGTCGTGCAAAAGGGTCCGCCCCGACGGGACGCGCATCGTGTCCGCCGGGGCATGCGTCGTCTTTATTCCGTCGTCGCGCGCGCCTTCTGCGGGCTGACCTGCCATCGCCTTGCTCTTGGTTCGGGGCAGCGAGTTCACGTACTCGCGTCGAGCCAGCTTACGGCCCGATCCCTTGCCAAAAGCTTAAGCCGGGGTTCTTGCCGGGCACAGGCTCCGCGCCGGCTCAGGCGGCCTGTGCGGAGGCGGTTTTGGCCATCTCGCAGGCCAGCAGGAAGGCCTGGCGCAGGGCGTCGACATTGCCCTTGTTCTGGCCCGCGATGTCGAAGGCGGAGCCGTGGGCCGAGGTGGTCACCGGGAAGGGCAGGCCGGCATGCACGGTCACGCCGCGGTCGAAGCCCATCAGCTTCATCGCGATCTGGCCTTGGTCGTGATACATGGTCACGATCGCGTCGTAGACCCCGTCGCGGCCCTTGAGGAAGATGGTATCCGGGGGGAAGGGGCCTTCTGCGGCCGCGCCCTCGGCTCGGGCGCGCTCGACTGCCGGGCCGATGGTCTCGATCTCCTCGCGGCCGAAGGCGCCGCCGTCCCCGGCATGGGGGTTGAGGCCGGCGACGGCCAGGCGCGGGCAGTCGTACCCTGCCTTGCGCATCGTCGTGTCGGCGAGCCGGATGGCGTCGAGAACGCCCTCGAAGGTGATCAGATCGCTCACCTGCTTGTGGGAGACATGGGAGGTCACCCGCGAGGTCCACAGATTGCCGACGGTGTTGAGGATGCCGAGGGGGCCGGTATGGCCGAGTTCGTCGGCGAAGAAGCCCTGCTCGTCCTCATGGGTGAGGCCGGCGAGGTGCATCGCCTCCTTATTGAGCGGCGCGAAGCAGACGCCGTCGATCCGGCCGTCTCGGGCCAGTTTGAGGGCCAGCGCCAGACAGTCCAGCTGCCAGCGCCCGGCCTCCGTCGACACTTGGCCCAGCGTGATCGTGCCGGGATCGAAGGCGGGACGGTCGATCAGGGTGGGCACGCCGCCGGCCAGCGTGATCTGCCCGTCCTCCTCGGCGGGTCTGGTATCGACCGAGACGCCGGCGATCCGCATGCCCGCCTCGAGGACGCGGCGATCGCCGATCACGGCGAGGTCGGCGCGCTCGCGGCTGGCGGGATCGGCGAGCAGCTTGGCGACGAGTTCGGGGCCGATCCCGCAAGGATCGCCTGAGACAATGCCGATGCGTGGCTTCATTTCCGTCTAGTGCCTCCGAATCAGTTGTAGAACAGGTCGACCAGCGTCAGCGGGATGGCCGGGAGATAGGTGACGAGCATCAGCACGGCCAGAAGCACGCCGATGAAATAGACATTCGTCTTGGTGACCGCCCAGATATCGGCCTTGGCGATCGAGCAGGAGGTGATGAGAACGCTGGCCACGGGCGGCGTCTGCTGGCCGACCGCGAGATTGAGCGTGACCACGATGCCGAAATGGATCGGGTCGATGCCGACCTGATGGATCAGCGGCATGACGATGGGGACGACCAGGATGATCGCCGCCGCCCCGTGCAGGAACATGCCCAGGATCAGCAGCATGACGTTGAGCAGCGCCAGCACCACCCATTTGTTGTCGGTCAGCAGCATGATCTGCTTGGCGAAGTTCTGGGGCAGCTGGATCTCCGTCAGATAGAGCCCCAGCACCGCCGAGGTCGCGACCAGCAGCATCACGATTGCGGTCTGCATGATGCCCT
Organism: Rhodospirillales bacterium; assembly: GCA_028281785.1. GTDB lineage: Bacteria > Pseudomonadota > Alphaproteobacteria > Rhodospirillales > Shumkoniaceae > JANQJG01. The sequence continues at coordinate 4,621 of JANQJG010000205.1, read as the reverse complement.
CGACCATGGCCTTGCGCAGATGCCGGAGGTCGAGCTCCCGATAGATGACGCCGCTGATCACCAGCGCCGCCAGCACGGCCAGGCCGGCCGCCTCGGTGGCGGTGACGATGCCGCCGAAGATGCCGCCCAAGATGATCACCGGCAGCAGAAGCGTCAGCCAGGCTTCCTTGAAGGCCCGCCAGAGGCGGCCGAGATCGAACGCGTCCTCCCGCGCGAAGCCATAGCGGACGGCGAACCAGTAGCTCAGCGCCATCATGGAAAAGCCGCCGAGCACGCCGGGCACGATCCCGGCCACGAACAGCTTGACCACCGAGGTGTCCGACAGCGCGCCATAAAGGATCATCGCGATCGAGGGCGGGATGATGATGGCGAGCGACGCCGAGGACGAGGTGATGGCGGCGGCGAACTCCTTGGAATAGCCGCGCCGCTTCATCGCCGGGATCAGGACCGAGCCGATCGCCGCGACGTCGGCCACCGCCGAGCCCGAGATCTCGGCGAAGAACATCGAGACGCCGACGTTCACCATCGCCAGCCCGCCGCGGACGAAGCCGATCAGGGCGGAGATGAAGGTGATGAGGCGCCGCGAGATGCTCGAGGTGTTCATCAGCGCGCCGGCCAGGATGAACAGCGGAATGGCCAGCAACGGGAATTTGGTGGCGCCCTCGAACATCGAGAGGGGCAGGTTCACCAGATTGGCGATGCCGTGGGACGCGGCGATGCCGATCGTGGCGATAATCCCCAGGGCGATGGCGATGGGCACGTTGATGATCACCATCGCGAACAGCAGGATGATTCCGATGATGACCGTCATGGCCGGCCCTCCGCGTCCTCGGTGGCCTCGCGGATGGCGCGTTCGATCTCCTCGGCCTCGGCGTCGGTGCCCTGGACGACCCGTTGCCAGGCCTCGGGCAGGCTCAGCGTCTCGGCCAGGATGAACAGGGCCGCGCCGATCGGGATGATCGAGTGGACCATCGCCAGCGACGCCCAGCGGACGGTGACCAGCGTTTCACCATGCATGACTTCGAGGACGACATAGCCGAACCAGGCGAGCGTCACGAAAAATCCATAAACAAGAACTTCGGAGGTCACGAAAAGGACCTTGCGCGTAATCTCGGGCATGGCGTTGAAAAGGCCCGGAAACCCCAGATGGGCGCGCTTCAGGGCGGCCAGGGCCGCGCCGTAATAGGTCAGATAGGCCAGCAGGACCGAGGCGACCTCGTCATACCAAGCCATGGTGATGCCGAGCTGCCGATAGGCGACCGCCCAGACGACGATGACGGCCAGGCTGACCAGGAGGGCCATGCTGACGGTTTCGAGCAGGACCTCCAGCCCGCGATACAAAGGTTTCAGCATCTTCGCCGATTCCCGACCGATGGGTGGAAGGGTCCGCCCCGGAGGCGGCGTGCCTCCGGGACGGGGATCAGACGTGGTTCTTCGTCAATCGGCCAGGGACAGCGCGGTGTCGATCAGCCCCTTGCCGGCCGGGACCTCGGCCGCGAACTGCTCGTAGACGCCCTTGCTGGCGGCGACGAAGGCTTTCTTGTCGGCCTCGTTCACCTGCATGCCGCCGTCTTGCAGGGCTTGCAGCAGCTTGCTTTCGTTCGCGATCGCCTTGGCATAGGCCCATTCCTCGACCGAACGGCCGATGCCGACCAGGGTCTGCTGAATCTCGGCCGGCAGCCCGTCGAAGTACTTCTTGCCCATCGTGATGTAGGAAGGCGAATAGACGTGGCCCGTCATCGACAGGTATTTCTGCACCTCCTGGAACTTGGCGCCGTAGATGTTGGACAGCGGGTTCTCCTGGCCGTCGATGGTGCCGGTCTGGAGGGCCACGAAGACTTCCGAGAAGGACATCGGCGTCGGGCTGGCGCCATAGGCCTCGAACATCTTGACGCGCCATACGCCGCGCGGGGTGCGGAGCTTGACGCCCTTGAGATCCTCGGGCTTCACGATCGGCCGCACATTGTTGCTGATCTGGCGGAAACCGTTCTCGACGAAGGCGATAACCTTGTAGCCCTTCTCCTCGGCCAGCGGGGCCAGTTTCGGCCATACCACCGCATGCTCGATGCGGTTCAGATGGGCGCGGTCCTGGACCAGGAAGGGCATGTCGAACAGGCCGAACTCGGGAACGATCGAGGTCATGATCGAGGACGGCATGGAGAAATGCACGGTGCCGAGTTTCAGCTTCTGCATCATCTCCTTGTCGTTGCCGAGCTGCGAGGAGCCGTAGAACTCGGTCTTGTAATCGCTGGGCAGCAGCTCATTGGCGCGGCGCGTGAACTCTTCCCCGGTCATGAATTGAAGGCCGCCCGGGATGTTGCTGACGCCGAATTTGAGCACGGTCTCGGCGTTGGCCATCGGGCTCGTGGTCAGGGTCAGCAGGCCGGCGCAGGCCAAGGACAACCATTTGTACATAAAGGACCTCCTGTGACGTGATGTGGTTCGTTGTTTTTGCGGCCCACCCACCGGACGGCGTGGTGGCCGGAGGGCGGCACGCGGTCGTTCGCGAAGCGGTCGCAGCCACAACGGCAGACGGTGGCATATTGTATGCCATTTGTCAACGCCGCCCGGTTGCACCTGTTTGCTCATTTGGCCTTGTTTCCTGTCAACTGGAACCGAACAAAGACAGATCTGGCCCAGATCCGTGTCGTCTGGCCTGATTTGGCATACAATTGAAGCATTGGCCCCGCCCGCCTGCGGCGGTATACTCCCCGCGCGAACCAACCGAACCGATTGGCTGCATATGAACGAGACGAATCCCTCGAGCCGTTCTCCTGCCGCGGCGGGGCCTGAGCCGGTTACGGCCGGCATGGCGGCGGACGCCGACGTCACTCGGCCGGCGGTTCGGCGTCCGGCGATCGGTATCGCCCGCAGCTCGTTGCCGGAGCAGGTTGCCGGCCGGTTGCGCGACATGATCGTGCAGAACGACTTGGCGCCGGGCGAGCGCATCCGCGAGCGCGCCATCTCGGCCGAGCTCAATGTCTCGCGTACGCCCCTGCGCGAGGCGCTTCAGGTGCTCGCGGCCGAGGGGCTGGTCGAGCTTCTGCCCAATCGCGGCGCCATCGTCGCCAAGCCGAGTCCCGGCGAGGTGCGCGAGATGCTAGAGGTGCAGGGCGTCCTCGAGGAATTCGCGGGCCAGCTCTTCTGCGCCAATGCGAGCGAGAAGGACATCGCGGAAATCCGCGCCCTCCATTTCGAGATGATGGCGGCCTATTCGCGCCGCGAGCGCCTTCAGTATTTCAAGCTCAATCAGCGCATCCACCGGATGATCGTCGAGCTCGCGGGCAACCGCGCGCTGTTGGGCATGTATACGACGCTCAGCGCCCGTCTCTACCGCTTCCGCTACCAACCCAATCTCAAGCCGGAACACTGGAAGTCCGCAGTTGCCGAGCACGAGCAGATCCTGGCCTCCGTCGAGGCGAAGGACGGCGCCCGGCTCGGCCGCGTGCTCAAGGCTCATCTCCAGACCACCTGGGCGAAGCTCAGCAGCCTGCTCAGCGAAAGCGAATAAGGCGTAAAACCACGGCCAGGACGCCGTGGGTCATTGATTCCCTTCCCGCTCCCTCGCATTCAACGCTTCGGTGATAAGCTCCTGGAATCGCTCACGCGAAACGAAGTCTCTCAGGTCGGGTCGGACCACCATCATCCTTTGGGCCGCCGGCTTACTCCGTCCGGATGTCACTCTTGACGCAAACGCCGCCGAGAATCCGTCCGCAAGTTCGGCGATATCATCGTTGAGATTCCGTGGGCTCGAAAAAATCCCTTCCCCGATGAACATGATGACCGGCATTGCGGCCAAGCGGAAACTGCCTCTCTCCTGGCTGATATACTCCTCTTCCACGAAGTATATTGCGGCGACTTCTCCTTGTCCGAAACAGGACCCGGATTCGTCCCGAGACCCGGTGCCTCTAATTCTGATCAAGGGGTAGAAAGGAGACCATCTCCAAGGCACTTGCGTTATAACCGGTATGTTATTCTGCTGGAGGGTGGCCATCATTTTGTCTTTGATGGCTTTCGGGTTGGTCCAGCATTTGTCCTCGACTTTGTCATCGATCTCGATGAAGACACCCTGCACCAACCCAAACACTGCGCTCTCTTCCAAAAACGTCCATTCGGTCGCCGCCTTGACGTCGGTAGAGCTTGCAAAAACCAATACGGTCGTCAGTGCTTTGAGAAACCGGAGGATTTTTCTCATCGGAGAGGCCTCGACGAAACCACGACTCTCATACGCAAGATGGGTACCAAGCTTTAAGTGTACAGGGACCCAAGCGCAATCCCCGATGAGAACGGCTCCGGCGCCAACTCGGCTTGAAACGCAGGCTCTGGGAAGAGGCTGAAATGCCCGCAAGACCTTCGCCCGGGAACGACATCGAGTCGCACACCGTGCGTCACGACGGCGCGGATCTGTTCCATCCCACGCTCGACGCGTTCCTCGACGCGGCGGAGAGCGAAGTGTTTTAGAGCAAATCCCGAGCGGATTGAGTCAATCCGCGACGACGTATTTGCTTAAAATCAACAGGCCCTAGTGGTGCGGCCGAAACGGATGGTACCCATCCGTTTCGGCGGAAGCACCACGGGGTTCATAGATTCTGTGGTTCGATTCACGTGACGCTCGGGTACC
>JANQJG010000193.1 GCA_028281785.1 Rhodospirillales bacterium | reverse complement strand
CTTCTCGCGATTAGCCACCGACTGTCCCGGTTTGACAAGGATCTTTTTCAGGTGAGCGTAACGCGTCCGGATGCCGTGTCCATGATCGACCTCGATCATCCGACCGAAAGGTCCACTCCAGCCTGCATAGGCCACCTTCCCTGGAGCCGTCGTATAGACCGGTGCGCGCATGGGCGCGCGGAAATCGAGACCACGGTGGTACGCAACCCGGCCATTGAGGGGGTCCTTTCGCTTCCCGTAGCCACTGCTGACAGAGTACTGATCGAGGGGCACGGTGAGCGGCAGGGTGCGCATCACTTTCTGCAAGGCATGCCAACGACTTAACCTGAGGTCCAACAACGACAAAGAGATCTCGAGCTCTGAGTCGCCATCAAAGTCACCGCTGTAGTTCCCGGCAACGAATGGCCCGCCTTGAGACGACCCGCTGCCTCCGATACGCGCAAGGAGTTCGTCGAGTTCCAACCCGGTCATCGCCACGGTCCGCTCCATGGCGTCCACACCCAATTCGGTGCGTTCTCGCAGTCGTTCGACGATGGTGTGCTGGGCGGACCTCATGTCGGTCATCCGGCTGGTCAGCGTCGCCAGTTCACTCTCCAGGCCTTCTTTTTCGCCCTGCAGTCCATCTCCGCGGTGAATGGCGTTGCCGAGGGAGGCTTGTAGCCCCGCGATCTGCCGCTGGAGGCCGTCTTCCCGGCTCGCAGCAGCCACCAACAGTGATTCTAAGACAACAATCTCATCGCGAAACTCAGCCGCAGCAGCCTTCGTGGCCGTTTCTTCCTGACGTGCCCTCGCGATCTGCTCCCGCAGTTCAGCGATGGTGCCGGTCATCTGGCGCTTGGTGGCAGCCAACGCCGCGAGGTCGTTCTCCGCCTGCTCGAGCCGCTGGCTCAGCTTTGCGCGTGCTTCTTCGACCTGAGCCGTTTCTTCGCGGCCATCCGACAGCACGTCTTGCATCGCCTGAACCTGCTCATGCAGATCGGCATCCCGCTTGGCAATGTCCTGGAGATCGCTTTCGAAGCGCTTCAGCTTGGTGCGAAGTCCATCGCGCGCGACCACAATCCTGTCTTGCTCAGATTCGCTCGACTTCAACTGACCTTCGATCTCAGAGAGATCGACTTTGCCTTCAGCATTGTCTCCAAGCATCGACAGAAGATACGACTGATTGTTTTCCAGATTACGTGTGATTCGTGAGAATTGCTGGTGGTATTCGCTGACTTCGCTCAAGAGATCGAAGTAGTCCAGCCGCTGCTGTTCAATTTCCTGGTTCTTGTCGGAAATGGTCAATTCTTGCACCAGCACGCCGGTACTTGCCAGGACTGTCCAGCTCAACAGCAGGAAGAAACAGAGAATAGCGCGCTTTTGGGTCGGAACGGGCAGCCGGAGGACCGTGATCCGGTCGTTAGCCCTCAGAATCAGTTCACGAGGAACAAATACCTGGTCCAATCGCTCGGCGGCCCGGCGTTTCAGGTCCTTCCACATGCTGTGGGACCCACTCCCCTCTTCCTTCGGTCCGTCGTGATCGGACCATCGGCGGCAAGTCCGACGCCTGGGCGTCTCTGCGTTGGAGCACTATCGGGCCCTGTTGCAGGCAAGTGCCGACGGTCCGGATGCCGCTTTGGTATCTGCTCAATGTCAACGCGACTGATCAGGTCGGCTCCGGGTTCGACGCCACCTTCGGCGCGGGCCGGGCGCAGTTCGGTAACCCTGGCGCGGCCTCACCAATCGCATTGAAATCCTTGCGCAACTATGAACGGCGATTCCTAAGACATCATGAACCGCCGCAAATCCTGCGCGAATGAAGCCGAATCAAAGTTAATCAGGAGTTAACGGCCCCCAATTGACACCCGCGATGCCTCGGGCCTTCGCGTATCGGAATGACACGGGATCGAAACTCGGCAGCACCGCACCCGGAGCGTCGGTGTCTTGCGGGCGCAAGCCTGGCGATCAGGGTTTAGGCGCGGCGACAGCATTTGCCGGCTTCAACGGTGAAAGCCGCGCTCTCCAGGCTCCTAACGGCAGGCAAGCAACCATCCCGCTGAGCGACACCAACCAACTGAAAAATCGAGCAAATAGGGAGTTGCGGAGCCGGCGGTAGAGAGTTCGAACCAGTCTGCCTACGCCGAAGCTTCGGCAGACACACCTAGCTCTACCGACTTCGCGCGGCTTACTGGCGTAAGCCACCCGAAGCTCGAAGAGCGTAGGGTGGCGGACAGGGAGGGATTCGAACCCTCGATGCAGCTCTTAACCACATACTCCCTTAGCAGGGGAGCGCCTTCAGCCACTCGGCCACCTGTCCGTGCCG
>JANQJG010000170.1 GCA_028281785.1 Rhodospirillales bacterium | reverse complement strand
ACCAGATCGTCGGGCAGGCCGCCGAGATCGGTCTCGGCGCGGATCGTATCGAAGGAACGCCGATAGATCTCTTCAGGGTCGCGCAGATAGGCCGGCATGGGTTCACTCGGGAATGGGCTTGCCCTTCATGCTGAGCGGACCCAGCGGGTGGTCCGCCCGCGGATAGGGATGGTGATGGCCGTGGGCATGGGTATGCGCGTGATCATGATCAAGGCCGCCGTGGTGATGATGGTGGCCGCCGCCATTACCGCTGCCCGTCCCGATCCCCTCGAAATGGTGGTGATGACTCTCCTGGCGAAGGCCGACCTCGTCCTCGAAGCCGAGGAACTGCTCCCGGTACTTGCAGAGCTGGCAGTTCATGGCATTGGCGCCCTCGGCGATCTCGCGCAGGCGGTCGAGAAAGGTCTCGATGAGCAGCGGATGATGGCCGAGATAGGGGGCCTTGACGAAATCGATGCCGGGATGGCGGGCCGCGACCCGGTCGGTATAACCATAGATCCGCCGCACCAGCCGGCCCGTGAACAGGAAATAGGGAAAGACGACGATGCGGCGGTAGCCGAGCAGGGCCGCGTGCTCGAGCGCGGGCTCGACGAGCGGGAAGGTGACCCCGGAATAGCACACCTCGGCCCAGCCGAACCCGAGCCCTTCCCAGAGCATGCGCGCGACCTTGGAGACGTTGGAGTTGGCGTCGGGGTCGGAGGAGCCACGGCCGACGACCATCAACAGGGTCTCGTGACGGGAGATATCGTCGGTGGGGAGCGCGCTTTCGACGCGTTCGGCGGCGGCGCGAAGCATCTTGAGGTCGATGCCGAGCTCGCGCCCGAAGCGCACCCGGAGCCCGGGATGGCGCGCGGCGTAGCTGTTGAGCACCGACGGCAGGTCATTCTTCACATGGCCGGCGGCGAACAGCATGCCGGGCACGGCGAGGATGTCCGTTGCGCCGCCCTCCCGCAGCTCGTCGAGGGCCTCGGCGAGGACGGGACGGGCAAACTCCAGGTAACCATGGGCCACGAGCTCGCCGTCGAAACGCGCACGCACGGTCGCGGCCAGCGCCTCGAACTCGCGCACCGCGTCTTCGTTTCGGCTGCCATGTCCGCAGACGAGGATGCCTCTCTTCGCAGCCATGTCCCCTCTTTCGTTTACCGGAATTGACGGGCCGGGGTTGCCCCGGCATGTTCCCGCCATGTTGGTTCCATGGCTACCCGAGGCGGGGCACGGCGTCCACCTCTTTGTGATCCTGCTGCTGGCCTTGCTGATCGATGGGGCGTTCGGCGATCCGCCGGCGATCTACCGGCGGGTGCCGCATCCGGTGGCCGCCCTAGGCCGCCTGATCGAGGTCCTGGAGGGTCGGTTCAATCGTCCCGGAGAAGGACGACTCTTCCTAAGGGGCCTGTTGCTCACCGGCGGAGTCGTGACATTGAGCGCGACCGTCGGCTGGGCGGTCAGCGCTGCGGCGGCGTACCTGCCTTTTGGTTGGGTGCTGGAGGCGGTGCTTGCGAGCACGCTGATCGCCTTTCGCGGGCTGCACGACCATGTGCGGGCGGTGGCTATGGGGCTGGAGCAGAGTCTTGAGGCCGGACGGGCGGCGGTCGCCCATATCGTTGGCCGTGACCCACAGAGCCTCGACGGGGCGGGGGTGGCACGCGCGGCGATCGAATCGGCGGCGGAGAACTTCGCCGACGGGGTGGTCGCTCCGGTGTTCTGGTTCGTTCTGTTCGGGCTGCCGGGGCTGACCGCCTACAAGGCCGTCAACACGCTGGACAGCATGATCGGGCATTGGGCGCCGCGCTTCGAGCGGTTCGGCAAGGCGGCGGCGCGGCTCGACGACGCGGCGAACTGGGTGCCGGCGCGCCTGGCCGGAGTCGTGATCGCGACGGCGGCGATGGTCACACCGGGCGTGGATTCGAGGGGTGCGTGGCGGGCGATGTCCGAGGACGCCTGGCGGCACCGCTCGCCCAATGCCGGCTGGCCCGAGGCGGCGATGGCCGGGGCTCTGGACGTGGCCCTGGCCGGTCCGCGCCAATACGGCGAGGTGGTCGTGGAGGATGCCTGGATGGGAACGGGGCGGCGCCAGGCGACGCCCGAGGATATCCGCCGCGCGCTTGGGCTCTACCGTTGGGCGGGACTCCTGCTGGCCGGGCTGGTCACGCTGGGTGCGGTGCTTTGATAAAAGAAATTTTTGAAAGCTTTGGTGGCTGGACTTAACGCACTACGTGAGGAGATGCTCTCTCTGTCCCCCTCACCCAGCTTCGGCTATGGCTCGGCCAGTGGCCTCGCCAAGCCTTCACAACCCTCTCCCCCCGATTTTTGGGGGGAGAGGGCAGGGTGAGGGGGGGCGTCATTCCGCCAAACTGGCCGGCGAAGGCACCAGGCTTACGATGACTGCCTTAACCCGAGTCCCTTTAGACGCCCGCCGGTATGGCTTTCGTATCGAGGCCGGCGGCGCGAAGAAGGGCGTCGAGGTCCAGCGTGGCTCCCAGGTGATCGGCGAGGCGATCGAGCACACCGTCGATCTCGGCATCGAAGCTGAGGGTGGAGGCGGCCGCGTGGCCGAGTCGCCGCAGGAAGGCACGGCGGAATTCATCGGCCGCGAACAGGCCGTGCAGATAGCAGCCCATCACCCGTCCGTCGCCGGAGACGGCGCCGTCGGGTCCGCCGGCGAGGTCGAGCATGGGGTTGGCGAGGCTGGGGCCGGTGGTCCGGCCGACATGCATCTCGTAACCGCGAATTGTTTCTCCGGTCGTCCGATCGACGCCCGAGGTTTCGACGAGACGCTTGTCGCCGGAGAGTTCGGTTGCGATGTCGAGAAAGCCGAGCCCTTCGGCCTCCGTGGCCGCGCCCTCGCGACCCTCGGGATCGGACAGCGACCGCCCGAGCATCTGATAGCCGCCGCAGATCCCCAGGATATGGCCGCCGCGCCTGTGGTGAGCGATGAGATCGATGTCCCAGCCCTGGGCCCGCAAGAAGGCGAGGTCGGCGATGGTGGCCTTGGAACCGGGGAGGATCACGAGGTCGGCGTCGCCGGGCAAGGCGGTGCCGGGTGGGACCATGGTCAGGCGGACGCCGGGTTCGGCGCGCAGCGGATCGAGATCGTCGAAATTGGCGATGCGCGAGAGCACGGGCACGGCGATATGGACGAAAGCCCCCTGGGCCTGCTCGGAGCGGGCCTCGACGCCGACCGCGTCCTCGGCCGGAAGGCGGGCGGCCTCGGCGAAGTAGGGGACGACACCGAAGCTGTCCAACCCGGTCTCGCGGGTAATGATCCGCAGGCCCTCGTCGAACAGGGTGACGTCGCCACGGAACTTGTTGACGATGTAGCCCCGGAACAGCGCCCGCTCGGCCTCCGGAAGCAGGGTCCAGGTGCCGACGATCTGGGCGATGACGCCGCCGCGGTCGATGTCACCGACGAGAATCACGGGTAGCTGGGTGGCGGCGGCGAAGCCCATATTGGCGATGTCGCCGTCGCGGAGATTGACTTCCGCCGCGCTGCCGGCGCCCTCGACGAGAACGAGGTCGGCCTGTTCGCGAAGCCGCTCGAAGCTCCCCAGAACGTGAGGAAGAAGTTCCGGCTTGAGGCGCTGATAGGCGCGCGCCTGGGCATTGCCCCAGACGCGGCCCTGGAGCACGAGCTGGGCGCCGATCTCGGTCTGTGGCTTGAGCAGGACGGGGTTCATGTCGGTGATCGGGGCCACGCCGCAGGCCCGCGCCTGTAGCGCCTGGGCCCGGCCGATCTCGCCGCCATCCGCCGTCACAGCGGCGTTGTTGGACATGTTCTGCGGCTTGAAGGGACGCACGCGCAGGCCGCGACGAGCGGCGGCACGGCACAGGCCGGCGACCAGCAGGGACTTGCCGACATCGGAACCCGTGCCCTGGAGCATGAGGGCGGGGGCGGTCAAAACTCGATTCCCTTCTGGGCTTTGACGCCGTCGCGGAAGGGGTGCTTGATCAGCGTCATCTCGGTTACAAGATCGGCGGCCTCGATGAGCTCGGGCTTGGCGTTGCGCCCGGTGACAACGATGTGGAGGTCGCGGGGCCGATCGCAGAGGACTGCAACGACCTCGGCAATGTCCAAATAGTCGTAGCGCAGCACGATGTTGAGCTCGTCGAGGATCAGGATGTCGAAGGCGGGCGGGTCGGCGCGGCAAGACTCGATCATCTCGCGGGCGGTGTCCCAGGCGGTCCGGGCGGCGCGGATGTCGCGGGCGCGATCCTGGGTTTCCCAGGTGAAGCCTTCGCCCATGGTGCGGATGGTGACCTGATCTGCGAAGCGGTCGAGGGCGGTGCGTTCGCCGGTCTCCCATTTGCCCTTCACGAACTGCACGATCCCCACCTTGAGGCCGTGGCCGAGGGCCCGCATGGCCAGGCCGAAAGCTGCCGTGGACTTGCCCTTGCCCTTGCCGGTATGGACGATGAGCAAGCCCTTCTCGATGGTCTTCGTGGCGAGAATGCGGTCGCGGACCTGCTTGCGGCGGCGCGCCTTCTCGTTGGCGCGGGCGTTCAGGTCGTCGTCGGGGATTGCGGGCATGGCGTCGCCTCCTTGGCGCTGTCGATGAGTCGCGCCAGCTCATGATGCGCCGAATTGGACCGCGGTGACCAGAGCCCGCGATCGAGGGCCTCGCGAAGCCTCTCCGCCATCTCGCGCGCCGCGGCCGGGTTGTTGTCGAGGAGGAAGGCGCGCACGTCCGCGTCGCGGACATAGGCGTCGAGGACGAGATCGAAATGGTGATCCTCGACAGCCCGTGCGGTGGCAGCGAAGGCGAACAGATAGTCAACGGTGGCGGCCATCTCGAAGGCGCCCTTGTAGCCATGGCGCATGACCCCGGCAATCCATTTGGGGTTGACGACGCGGGCGCGGACGACCCGGGCGATCTCTTCCCGAAGGGTGCGGATGCGGGGGTTCTCGGGGTTGGAATGGTCGGCGTGATAGACGGCGGGCTGGCGGCCGGAGAGGTGGCGCACGGCGGCCGTAGCGCCGCCCTCGAACTGGTAGTAGTCGTCCGAGTCGAGGAGGTCGTGTTCGCGGTTGTCCTGGTTGTGGATCACCGCCTCGACCCGCGACAGCCGGTGCTCGAAAAGGCAGGGCTCCGGCGTGCCACCGGCTCCGCCGCCATAAGCATAGCCGCCCCAGGCGACATAGCTGCGCGCGAGGTCGGCATCGGTCTCCCAGCCGCGCTCGTCGATCAACACCTGGAGGCCAGCCCCGTAGGCGCCGGGCTTGGAGCCGAAGACCCGATGGCCGGCGCGGCGGCGGGCGAGGCCCTCGTCCTCGCCGGCGGCGACGAGCTGTTGCGAGTCCGTGCGCACCTGATGGGCGAGGGGGTTGAAATCCTCGGGCTCGTCGAGATCGGCGACGGCGCGCACGGCGGAGTCCAGGAGATCGATCTGGGCCGGGAAAGCATCGCGGAAGAAGCCGGAGAGGCGGAAGGTGATATCGACGCGTGGGCGGTCGAGAACGTCGAGCGGCAGCACCTCGAAGCCGGTGACGCGGCCGGTGCCGGTCTCCCAGGTCGGGCGCACGCCCATGAGCGCCAGGGCCTGAGCGATGTCGTCGCCGCCGGTGCGCATGTTCGAGGTGCCCCAGGCGCTGATCACGAGCCGCCGGGGCCAGTCGCCATGGTCCTGGCGGTGGCGGTCGAGAAGTCGGGCGGCCGAGGCCCAGCCCAGCGACCAGGCGGTCGGGGTCGGTACCGTGCGGGTGTCGACGGAATAAAAGTTGCGGCCGGTGGGCAGGACGTCCGGGCGGCCCCGGGTCGGCGCGCCCGAGGGGCCGGGCGCGAGGAAACGGCCGTCGAGGCCGGTCAGGGCGCCGGCGAGCTCGGCGTCCCCGCAGGCGACAACCGCGGGGCGGAGTTCGGACTCGATGTGGGCGAGGACGGCCGCGGTCCGCGTCCAGGCGGGGTCGCGGGGTCGGGTGCTGGAAACGAGATCGGCGGCCAGGATCTCCAGACGCTCGACGGTATCGCCCTGGCTGCGCCAAGGGCCGTCGCCGGTCAGGGCGGGCGGGCGCGGGCCGGTCCAGGGATCGCCGAGGCGGCAGGCGAGGGGATTGAAGTGGTCAAGCCCGAGATCGGCGGCCAGGGCGCGTATTAAGGATTGGTTCGCGCCCTTGCCGTCGCCGCGCGGCAGCCGGGTCAGCGCCACCAGCAGGTCGGTGAGCAGGCGGCCCTCCGGCGAGATGCCGAAGATATGCAGGCCGTCGCGGATCTGCATCTCCTTGAGCTCGCAGAGATGGTTGTCGAGCTTGGCCAGGGCGTCCTCGTCGCTTTCCCCATGGGCAATGCCGCAATCGCGGTCGAGGCCGATGCGGCGGCTGAGATCGAGGATCTCGCCGCGAAGGTGTTGGAGGCGCCGGGGATCGACGCCGGCAGCCTGGTAGTACTCGTCGACCAGCCGTTCGAGTTCGACCAGGGGGCCGTAGGTTTCGGCGCGGGTCAGCGGCGGGGTCAGATGATCGACGATGACGGCGGCGGCTCGGCGCTTGGCCTGGGTGCCCTCGCCGGGGTCGTTGACGATGAAGGGATAGACATGGGGGGTCGAGCCGAAGGCGGCCTCGGGAAAGCAGTCCTCCGAGAGCGCGAGGGACTTCCCTGGCAACCATTCGAGGTTGCCATGCTTGCCCATATGGAGGATGGCATGGGCGTCGAAATGCCCCCGCAGCCAGGCATAGAAGGCAAAGTAGCCATGCGGCGGCACGAGGTCGGGATCGTGATAGGTGCCGGCGGGATCGATGTTGTAGCCGCGGGCGGGCTGCACGGCGACGGCGCAATGGCCGAAGCGATGGATGGCGAGATGGAAGGCGTCGCCCTCGACGAAGGGGTCGTCCTCCGGTGGTCCCCAGCGCGCCGTGACCTGTTGCCGGACGGTGTCAGACAGGGTTTCGAAGAATGCGCGGTACTCCGCGATGGACAGGCGCTCACCGCCATCCCGAGCGCGGGGCGCGTTCGTGGGGCCGGCGAGGATATGGCGCATGAGGGCGTTGCCGTCGGCGGGCAGATCTCCCAGCTGGTAGCCGGCCTCGGCCAGGGCGGCGAGCAGGCGCAGGCTGCCGGCGGGGGTGTCGAGTCCGACGCCGTTGGCGATGCGGCCGTCGCGGTTGGGATAATTGGCGAGGATGATGGCGACGCGGCGCTCGCCGGGCGGCGTGCGCCGGAGCCGCACCCAGCGGCGAGCGAGCTCGGCGGTGAAATCGACGCGGTCGGGGAGGGGGGTATGGGTCACGACGGCGCTTTCCGTGGCGCGGTCGAAGCGGGCCTCCGACTTGAAGGCGACGGCGCGCGAAAGAATCCGCCCGTCGACCTCGGGCAGGGCGACGTTCATGGCGATGTCGCGGGCGGCGAGACCCGTGAGCGCGTCGCGCCAGGCTTCCTCGCTGTTGGCCGCGAACACCGTCTGGAGCACGGGACAATCGGCGGCGTCGAAGGGCGTCTCGCCGGCAGGCGCGCCCGGACGGCCGACGGCGAATCCGGTGGCGTTGAGGACGATCTCGGGCGGGGCCTCGGCGAAGATCCGGGCGAGGAAGGCGGCGGAGACCGGCTCGCGAAGGCTGTAGACATAGACGGGAAGGGGGTTGAGTCCGCGCGCGGCGAGCGCCCGTCGCAGCGTCTCCACCGGTCCGGTGTTCGCGGCCTGCAGCAGGGCCCGGTAGAAGACGACGGCGGCGACCGGACGCTCGCCTGCCCAGGCCGCGCGGAGATCGTCGAGGCCGGGGCGGTCGAGGTCCGGCCACCAGAGGCCGGCGCGCAGGAGCGGCGCCGGCTCGACCCAGGACCAGCGGCCCTCGCCGATCAGCTCGGCGGCGTAGGCGAGGAGGTTCCGAAAGTTGGCGTCGCCGCCCTGCACGCAGTACTGCCAGAGGCGGTGGCAGGCCTCGGCGGGCAAGGTCGAGAGCTCGGCGAGTTGAGGGTCGGGCTGGTCGTCGCCAGGCAGAACGGCGAGGGGGATCTTGCGGCGGCGGCAGGTCTCGGCGATCTGCTCGATGCCATAGGGCCAGTAACCGATGCCGCCGAGCAGGCGGACCACCACCAGTCTCGCGTGCTCGACCACCGACTCCACATAAACATCGACCGAGAGGTGATGCAGGAGCTGCAGGAAATTAGCAAGGCGCAGGGACGGAAAGGTCGGATCATAGGAGGCGCGGGCGGCGGCGAGGCCGGCGAGCTCGGTGTCGGCGGCGGAAAGCAGGAGGATGTCGCCGGGAGTCTGGCCGAGATCGACCGCCTCCGACCCGTCGGTGATGGTGCCCGGCTTGGCCGCCAGAAGATGCATGTCAGCCCGCGATGGCGCGGCGAATGGCGGCGCCGTCGAGGCCGGCGTGGCCGATGATCACGAGCTCCGTGCGGCGCGCCTCGTCGGGACGCCATTCGCGGTCGAAATACCAGTGAAGGCGCTTGCCGACACCCTGCAACACGAGCCGCATGGGCTTGCCCGCGACATGGATGAAGCCCTTGACGCGGAGAATGTTGTGGGCGGCGACGGCCCTTTCGATCCGCTCGATGAGAACCTCCGGCGCGGCCACGCCGTCCATCTCCAGCGCAAGGCTCTGGAAGTCGTCATGGTCGTGGTCGTCTTCCGTGTCGTGATGGGAGGGACGGGACTCCAGGTCGTCCTCCGCCGCTGCCTCCAGGCCGAGCAGGACCTCTGGGGCGACACGGGCATTCGCCGTGTGCAGGACCTGTATGCCGGGACGCAACCGAGTCCGGATTTCGTCGAGGGCGCCCGAGACGTCCTCCGGAGCCATCAGATCGGTCTTGTTGAGAAGGACGAGATCGGCGCAGGCGAGCTGGTCCTCGAACAGCTCCTCGAGCGGGCTCTCGTGGTCGAGGGACTCGTCGGCCGCGCGCTGGGCGGTCACGGCGTCGGGGTCGGCGGCGAACAGGCCGGCCGCGGTGGCCGGGCCGTCGATGACCGCGACGACTCCGTCGACGGTGACGCGGCTGCGCACCTCGGGCCAATTGAAGGCCTTCACGAGGGGTTTGGGCAGGGCCAGGCCGGAGGTCTCGATGACAATGTGGTCGGGCGCCTCGGGACGGTCGAGCAGGGCCCGCATGGTGGGCAGGAACTCGTCGGCGACGGTGCAGCAGATGCAGCCATTGGCGAGCTCGAACAGGTTGCCGTCCGCGCAGCGCGGATCGCCGCAGCCCTTGAGCAATTCGCCATCGATGCCGAGATCGCCAAACTCGTTGATGATGAGCGCGATCCGGCGGCCGCGCGCGGACTCCAGCAAATGGCGGACGAGGGTGGTCTTGCCGGAACCGAGAAAACCGGTGACGACGGTGGCGGGGATCTTGTGGAGGGATGGCAAGGTCGGGATGTCCTTGGTCGGGTTGGTGACGGCGTAGTTTGTCCAAGCCGGGTCGGCCCCGCAACTGCGAACTGATCGCCGTGGAGGGCGGGTGCTCCACTTGTACGCCTTCACCCACGCAGCTTTCGAGGGAAAGGCTCGAGGTGAGGTCGGGAGAATTGAACCACAGAGGCACAGAGACACCGAGATTTCAATAAGATCGAAGAAAAGCGCGAGACCTGCACCGTACTTCGTTCTCCGTGTCTATCTCTGCGTCCTCTGTGTCTCAGTGGTGAACAGTTGCCGAGATGAGTGTCATTGCGTCTGGTCGGTGACGCCGGATTCGTCGAAGGTGGCCATGCCGTCATGGACGGCGATGGCGGCGCGGAGGATCGCCAGCGCGACGGCGGCGCCCGACGCCTCGCCCAGACGCATGCCGAGATCGAGCAGCGGCTCCTTGTCGAGAGCTTCAAGGAGTCGCGCATGGGCGGGCTCGGCCGAGCGGTGGCCGGCGAGGCAATGATCCAGGCTGTCGGGGTTGACAGTATGGAGGACGGCGGCAGCGGCGGCGCAGACGACGCCGTCAAGGAGAACGGGAATGCGGCGGCGGCGTGCCTCAAGGATGGCGCCGGCCATCGCGGCGATCTCGCGACCGCCGAGTCGGCGCAGCGCTTCGAAGGGATCGCTGGCGGCGGAGCCGTGGAGGCGGAGGGCCGCGTCGATTACCTCCGCCTTGCGGTGGACGCCTTCTCTGTCGAGGCCGGTGCCGGGGCCGGCCCACTCGCTGGCTTCGCCGCCGAAGAGAACGCAGGCAAGGGCCGCGGCCGCGGTCGTGTTGCCGATGCCCATTTCCCCGACCAGAAGCAGATCGCAGGACGAGGGCACGGCCTTGGTTCCCTGCCACAGCGCCTCGGCGCATTCCGGCTCGGTCATGGCGGGCGCCTGGGTGAAATCGGCGGTCGGGCGGTCGAGGTCGAGGGTAATGATCTGGAGCTCCGCGTTGAACGCGCGGCTCAGCTGATTGATCGCGGCGCCGCCGGCGGCGAAATTGGCGACCATCTGGGCCGTAACCGCGCTGGGAAAAGCCGAGACACCCCGAGCGGCAACGCCGTGATTGCCGGCGAAGATCAACGTCGTCACCGAGTCGAGACGAGGCTGGGGGCGGCCCTGCCATCCGGCCAGCCACAGCGCGATATCCTCGAGCCGGCCGAGGGAGCCGCGCGGCTTGGTCAGCCGGTCCTGGCGGGTGCGGGCGACCGCCCGGGCGTTCTCGTCGGGAACGGGGAGGTCCCAGAGCCGTGCCCGGAAGGCATCCATATCGAGAATAGGCGATGAGGCGTGGCCCATGGCGGAGAAGGTCCTTAGGATCGGCTTGGAGAAGAAACGGTCGGCGTTATGGCATTGAACGAGGCACGGGAAAACAGCTTTCGCCCCCTGCGCGACATCCGAGATGCGATGAGCGCGTTGACGCGTCTTCCCATGGGACGGCGGGAACACGACCGGATTCGTCCGCTGGCGGAGGCGGCCTGGACATTCCCGATCGTTGGCTTGGTTGTCGGCGGAATCGGCGGCGGGGTGTTCGCGCTGGCGACCTGGCTCGGTTTGCCGGCAACGGTCGCGGCGCTGCTCTGCGTCGGGAGCCTGGTGGCGGTGACCGGCGCCTTCCACGAGGACGGGCTGGCCGATGTCACGGACGGGTTCGGCGGCGGTTGGGACCGCGACTCGAAGCTCGGGATCATGCGGGACAGCCGCATCGGAACCTTCGGCGTTGTCGCGATAGTGCTGTCGCTGGGCTTGCGGGCGGCGGCGATCGCGGCCCTGACGGAACCGGTCGCGGTGGCCTCGACGGTGATCATGGCCGGCATGGCGAGCCGCGCGGCAATACTTTTCGTCCAACGGGGACTCCCGCTGGCGCGGACGGACGGGTTGGGCGCGGGCGCGGGCGTGCCGAGCCGGAAGGGGCTATTGGTCGCGGCACTAATCGCGATTGGGGCGGCGATGGCCCTGGTTCCGTTGTCGGCGGCGGCGATCGCGATTGCCGTGGCGGCGATTGCGGCCTGGACGGTCGCGGTCCTGGCGCGGCGGCAGATCGGCGGGTTTACAGGCGATGTGCTCGGCGCGGTTCAGCAGGTGTCGGAGATCGCGGCGCTTCTGACGATCGTTGCCCTGTTAGAGGCTGGACTCTAGCGCGGTGCGGAGTCGTCGCGTAGCCGCTTGATCCGCCGGCAGGCCGAAGCGAAGCCAAGTCGGGTGATCGGGAAAGGAACGGACGAGGATGCCGGCCCGGCCGAGTCGCTCGAAAAGATCGGGCGCGCGGGGATGCGCGGCGAGGCGAAAGAGCGTCGTGCCGCCTATGACCCGAAGGCTGGCGCTTGCGAGCAACGCGTCGAGGTCACGGGCGGCCTCGGCGAGACGGGTACGGGTCGCGTCGATCCACTCCGAGTCCGCGAGCGCGCGGCAGCCGATCTCGATGGCCGGGCCGCTGACGCTCCACGGGCCGAGGGAGGCGCGAAGGGCATCGGCCAGATCGGGCGAGGCGAGGGCGAAGCCGAGACGCAGACCGGCGAGGCCAAAGAACTTGCCGAAGGAGCGGAGGAGAATGCGACCCGGCCCGGTTACGGAACCGACAAGGCTAATCCCGGAGGCGGTGTCGGCGAAGGCCTCGTCGACGACCAGCCAGCCGCCGTTCGACGCGAGGCGGTCGGCGAGATGGTTCAATTCGTCGGGTCTGAAGACCCGGCCGTCGGGGTTGTTGGGGTTGGTGATCACGACGACATCGGCGGATGCCGCGCCGCCGATGTCCGCGACCTCGATGAGTTCGTGACCGGCAGCCTTCCAGCTCTTGGCATGTTCGCTGTAGGTCGGGCTCACCACCGCGACCCGGGAGGGCGGCCGCAATCGCGGCAGCCATTGGATCAGCATCTGGGTGCCGGGCGCCGGGACGACGGTATCGGCGCCGGGAGCGCCGTAGTACCGCGCGGCGATTTCGGACAGGCGGGCGGAGGCCGCGCCGTCCGGAAGCCGACGCCAGGGCTCGTCCGAGATTAAGTCGGTCGGGTAGGGCCAGGGGTTGATGCCGGTGCTGAGGTCGATCCAGGGCTCGGAGGGCCGGCCGAAACGGTGCTCGGCCCAGGCGAGGTCGCCGCCATGGAAGATGTCCGTCACGGATCCAATTCGCCGGGCGGCGGTCCCTTGAGAACCAGCGGCAATCCGGCGGCGACGAAGACGACGCGGTCGGCGGCGGCGGCGACCTGCTGATTGAGCCGGCCGGCCTGATCGCGGAAGGACCGCGCGAGCGCGTTCTCGGGGACGATGCCCATGCCGACCTCGTTGGAGACGAACAGGATGGCGCCATCGAGGTTTGGAAGGGCGGCGACGAGGTTCGCCACTTCGCCATCGACGTTCCGCCCCGCCCCCATGAGGTTGCTGAGCCAGAGGGTGAGGCAGTCGACGAGGATCGCGCACTCGGGTGCTGCGTGTTTCGTCAGCGCGGCGACGAGATCCAAAGGCTCCTCAATGGTCTGCCAGCGGTCGCCCCGGCGGCGTTGATGCTCGCGAATGCGCGCGCGCATCTCTTCGTCGCGGGCCTCCGCCGTGGCCAGGTAGACGAGGCGTCCGCCGGCCTGTTCGACGAGGGACTCGGCGTGGCGGCTCTTGCCGGAACGCGCGCCGCCGAGGATCAGGATCGTCTCAGCCATGCACGCCCCTCCGATGGGGCAAACTCCGCTCGCCTCTAGCCCTCTCCGCCTTTGGGGGAGAGGGTGGCGAGTGCAACGAGCCGGGTGAGGTGGCCTTCTTTCGCCAGCTCCCCCAGCTTCCCCACCTCACCTTGTTCCTCTCCCCCCCAGAGGGGCGAAGAGGAGACGCAGCGGCGACCGCAACTTCACACAGATCGTCATCCCGGAAGCCGGTTTGCCCGAAAGCCAGGGGATTTCGTCGGCAAACCGAGCTATCCGGGATCCAGGGATCGCTTGCGGCGGAAGAGCCTGGATTCCCGCTTTCGAGCCTGTGAAGGAATCTGGATTTGGCGATTTCGGTCATGGTTTTCGGGACATTGGCTGAGTTCGTTACGGCGTTTTTGTTGTATGGCC
>JANQJG010000197.1 GCA_028281785.1 Rhodospirillales bacterium | reverse complement strand
CCACAGCTCAAACGCGGCGATGTGGTCATCTTGGACAATCTCAATGTCCATAAAAGTCCGCGTGCGGCACAAGCTCTGGCGGAGCGTGGCGCCTGGTTCCTGTTCTTGCCCAAATACTCACCCGACCTCAATCCCATCGAAATGGCCTTCGCCAAGCTCAAGATCCTGCTCAGAAAGGCCAAGGCACGCACCTATGACGCCCTCTGGCGCGCCGTCGGCGATATCTGTGCCCTCTTCGACCCGCAAGAATGTTGGAACTATCTCAAGGATGCCGGATATGTTGCACATTAATCGCCCAACGCTCTAGCCTTCGGAACCGCGCACCAAGCCTGCAACCGCAAGGTTCCATGCTTCCAGCCCCATGATCCCCCTTCGATGGCGATGAGCTTGTCGATGGCCACTGACCGAGAGGATGATCTCGCCAAACCGCCACCCGAACCGGGGGGCTGAGGCCCGTGGGGCGTTCGGATGATGCCTTTTGGGTGTTTGCCTACGGCTCCCTGATGTGGCGGCCCGGCTTTGCCTATCTGGATGTTCATCCGGCGATGCTCAGGGGCTATCACCGGGCGTTCTGCATCTATTCCCATTATCATCGGGGCACGCCGGAGCGCGCCGGGCTCGTGCTCGGCCTCAATCGGGGCGGGTGTTGCCGGGGCCTTGCCTTCCGGGTCGCGCCCGGAAGAAAGACCGGGGTGATCGACTATCTGAACGAGCGCGAGCTCACCTCGGGTGCATATACCCCGAAATACGTTCCCGTCGATGTGGAAGGCACGCGCCAGCTCGCCTATACCTTCGTCGCCAATCGCCGGCATGGCGATTTCGCCCACAAGCTGGATACCGAAAAGGCGGCCCAGATTATCGTCGGCGCGGAGGGAGCCTCCGGCCTCAACCGGGACTACTTGATCAACACGGTGCGGCGGATGGAGAGCCTGGGTTACAGGGACGACCGAATCCACGAGCTTTTGTTACGCGTGGAACAGCTGACCGGCGAGCTCGACCGTGGGAGCGGCATCTGATGGGGGAGCGATCAGTGACGGGCGCCGCTCCGGACAGGGGCGAGGGCGACCCGCTGTGGGTTTTCGCCTATGGCTCGCTGATGTGGCGTCCGGGTTTCCCCTACCTCGACTCATGCACCGCCCGGCTCCACGGCTATCATCGCGCGCTCTGCATCTACTCCTGGCGCTATCGCGGCACGCCGGAGCGACCGGGCCTGGTGATGGGGCTGGATCGGGGCGGTTCGTGCATTGGCGTGGCATATCTCGTTGCGCCCGAGAACCGCGAGCGGGTCATCACCTATCTTTATGACCGCGAGATGCTGACCAAGGTTTACCGGCCAACCTTCCTCCCGATTCGGCTCAAGGACGGGCGGAGGGTTTCCGCCTACTGCTTCGTCGCCATCCGGGATCATGAGCAGTATGCCGGCCGCCTGAGCGTCGACGAGGCCGTGGATCTGGTCTGCGACGCCCGCGGCGAGCAGGGGCCGGCCAAGGACTATCTCGCCAACACCGTGGCCCATCTCGACGATCTCGGCATCACAGATGGCCCCCTGCACCGGATATTGGAGCGAGCAAAGCAGCGAGGCGACTGACTCGTCTTAGCCAGGCAGCCGGACGGAACCGTCGTCGAGGATCGGGAAGCCCGGATTCCAAGCGACTTCCCAGAGATGACCGTCGGGATCGGCGAAATAGCCGGAATAGCCGCCCCAGAACGCTTCAGCCGCCGGTTTGACGATTTCGGCCCCGGCCGCTTCGGCCTCGGCCAGCACTGCGTCCACCTCGTCCTTGGCCCGTGCGTTGTAGGCCAGCGTGATTACGGCTGATTTTCCCTTGGGCGCGGTTTCCGATGGGAGCCCGGCATCGGCGGCCAATGCCGCCCGACCGTAGAGGCTGAAAATCATGCCCCCCGCCTGGAAGAAGGTTATGTCGTCACTACTCGGCGGCGACGGTGTCCAGCCGATCCGCCGGTAGAATTCCGTACTTCGGGCAATATCCGCGACGCCCAAGGTGATCAGGCTGATGCGAGGTTCCAAAACTCAAAATCCCGAACGCTAACTCGCAGTCAAATCTCGTCCTTCAACTGCACTTTGAATAGCCGCAGCTCGTGCAGGTGTCACAGTCTTCCTGGCGGATCAGGCTGGCCTGGCCGCATTTCGGACATTGGCGGAAGAGGCCGCGGGTGGAGGGCCCCGCTGTCTCTCCTCGGCCGCTGTCCCGCCCGAGGCTGACGATCTTGGCGGCCTTTTCACTGCTCGTCTCGCTCAGATCGCCGGGGCGCTTGAGAAATCCGATTTCGATCATATGGCGCTCGATGACCTCGCCGATGGCGGCGAGCAGCGAAGGCACATAGCGGCCGCCCATCCACTGGCCACCGCGCGGATCGAACACGGCCTTGAGCTCCTCGACCACGAAGGAGACGTCGCCGCCGCGCCGGAACACGGCGCTGATCATGCGCGTCAGCGCCACCGTCCACGCGTAATGCTCCATGTTCTTGGAGTTGATGAAGACTTCGAAGGGGCGGCGGCGGCCGTCATCGACGATGTCGTTCAGCGTGATGTACATGGCGTGGTCGCTTTCCGGCCACAGGATCTTGTAGGTCGCGCCGGGCAGGGCCTCGGGCCGGTCGAGCGGCTGGAAGAGCTGGGTCACGGCACCCGAGTCACCGAGGTCCACGGGCTTGGCCTGGGCCGCCGGGGGCTCCAGCGGCAGTTCGGCCTGGCCTGCCTTTCCGCCCTTCTCCTTTGTCGGCTTCACTTCCAGAACCGCCCCCGTCACCTCATTGGGCCGATAGGTGGTGCAGCCCTTGCAGCCCAGGTCGTAAGCCTGAACGTAGATATCCTTGAAGTCTTCGAAGGAAATGCTCTCGGGACAATTGATGGTTTTGGAGATCGAGCTGTCGACGTATTTCTGCACCGCTGCCTGCATGACAAGGTGGTCACGGGGACTGAGCTGCTGGGCATCCACGAACGCATCCGTCAGCGGCGCGTCCTCGCCAAAGAGGCGGCAGTACAGCCGGTAGGCATGGTCGCTGACCTCCTCCTCACGGCGCGTGCCGTCGCGGGCCAGGACGTGGCGCGTGTATTTGAAGCTGAAGACCGGCTCGAGACCCGAGGAGACATTGTCGGCGAGCAGCGAGATGGTGCCCGTCGGCGCGATCGAGGTCAGCAGGGCGTTGCGGATTCCGTGGTCGGCGATGGCCGTCCGCAGCGAGTCATCGAGCTCGCGCACGGTTTCGCCAGCGAGGTATTTCTCGGCGTCGAACAGCGGAAACGGTCCCTTCTCGCGGGCCAGATCGATGGAAGCGCGATAGGCCTCATGCTGTATGGTCTTCATCCAGGACTCGGTCAGCTCGATGGCGCGGGATCCGCCATAGCGGGCGCCACACATGATCAACGCGTCGGCGAGGCCGGTTACGCCCAGGCCGATGCGCCGCTTGGTACGTGCCTCCTCGCTTTGCTGCGGCACGGGGAACCGCGAAACGTCGATGGCATTGTCCAGCGCGCGCACGGCGACCGGGACTAGGCGTTCGAGCGCCCCGGGATCGAGTCGCGCGGCGTCCGTGAAGGGATCTTGGACCAGCCGCGCCAGATTGATCGAGCCCAGCAGGCAGGCGCCATAGGGCGGCAGCGGCTGCTCCCCACAGGGGTTCGTCGCATTGATCGTCTCGCAATACCGCAGGTTGTTACGGCGATTGATGCGGTCGATGAACACGACGCCCGGCTCGGCATAGGCATAGGTCGAACGCATGATCTTGTCCCACAGCTCGCGCGCCGGCAGGCTGCGATAGGTCATGCCGTCGAAGGTGAGCTGCCAGGCCGCGTCCTCCTTGACCGCGCGCATGAAAGCGTCGGTGACCAACACCGACAGGTTGAACATGCGCAGCCGCCCCGGCTCCCGCTTGGCCTCGATGAAGGCCTCGATGTCGGGGTGGTCGCAGCGCATCACCGCCATCATCGCCCCGCGGCGGGCGCCGGCGCTCATGATGGTGCGGCACATGGCGTCCCACACATCCATGAAGGAGAGCGGTCCCGAGGCATCGGCGCCGACGCCGCGGACCGGCGCACCCTTCGGCCTGAGGGTCGAGAAGTCGTAGCCGATGCCGCCGCCCTGTTGCATGGTCAGCGCCGCTTCCCTGAGCGCGTCGAAAATCCCCGCCATATCGTCGGGAATGGCGCCCATAACGAAGCAGTTGAACAGGGTGACGCTGCGGCCCGATCCGGCGCCGGCGAGGATGCGGCCGGCCGGCAGGAACCGAAAATCCTCCATCGCCGCGTGGAAACGGGACTCCCAGCTCTCCGCATCCCGCTCCACCGCAGCCAGGGAGCGGGCGACCCGGCGCCAGCTGTCGTCGAGCGACCTGTCGATCGGCTGCCCGTCGGCGCCTTTCAGGCGGTATTTCATGTCCCAGATCTGCTGGGAAATCGCGGCGAACTGCGTCATCGAGATCCTTAACCGAGACTACGATGGTATTCCCATCGAGGCTCGATAGATGTTCGGACCCCCACCTCGACGGTCGGACAAGTGTAGATCCGACAATTGGTTAGGTCAATAAACGTTCTATTTTTGTTCCGGCCTTATCACTGGTGATTCCTGGCCTCACGGCCGAGGTTTGATCTGGGAAAGTACCGCGAGGCTTCCTCCGCCAATTTGGTGCTTGCCGGTTCGATGCGGGACTCCAGTTCGGCCATGACCTGCCGCCGGTCGAGGTTCGGCGGCAGCGGTGGGAGGAATTCCAGGATGATGCGGCCGGGATATTTACGAAAGTTGCGGCGCGGCCAAAAGAGCCCCGAATTCAGGGCAACCGGCACCACCGGCGCGGCGCACTGAGTGTACAAGGCGGCGATACCAGGGTGGTAGGGTTTTGCGACTCCGGGAGCGATCCGGGTTCCTTGCGGAAAGATGATCACGGAACGGCCCGATTTGAGCGCCCGCCGGCAGCCCCGCACCATGTCCTTCAGAGCCTTGGCGCCGGCCGACCTGTCGACGGCGACCTGGCCGCATTTGCGGGCATACCATCCCCAAAACGGGATCGCCATCAGCTCCTTCTTGAGGACATAGACCGGCCAGTCGACCAGCCATAGAAAGGCCATGGTCTCCCATGCTGATTGATGCTTGCTCGCGAACACCGCCGGACCCGCGGGGATATGATGGCGTCCCCTGATTTCGCAGTCGATACCGACGACCCAACGTAGGACGAAACGGACCGAACGGGCCCAGAATTCCACCGCGCCATACATCACGCGCCAGGAGAACGGCAGCAGCACCCACAGGATCAGCAACAGGCTGGCGGTCCAAGTGAAGAAGAACAGGTTGAAGACAAGGGATCGCAGCGCGGTCACGGTCGTCCTCCGCCGACCGAGACGCCCAGCGTGTTCAACCGCATCCAGGCGAGCACATACTTGGTGAACTCACGGGCAATCAGCGCCGTGGTTCCGGGCCAAGCCCACCAGCGCTCCATCTTGACATTACCGGAAAAGACGGGGTGCGGAATCACGGTGGTATCGGGCAGGGCATGCCGGAATTCGAGCAGGCTGCGCGGCATGTGATAGCTGGCCGTCACCAGACGCAATGATCGATATCCCAGCCCATTCACCCATTCCGCCGTTTCGGCCGCGTTGCCCGCGGTATTGATTGCATCGCCGATGTTGACCAGGTTCTCCAACTCGGTTGGCGCGCGCTGCCACTGCGCCAGCAAGGTTTTGACATCCACGCCGCGATAGACGCCGGACACGAACAGCTTGTTTCCCTTGTTTTTCGACAGAAGCTCGAGGCCGGCGCGCAAACGACCGCTGCCACCCGTCAAAACGACAATGGCATCGGCTTTAGTGGTCGAATCCCCGACGCTGGCGGGGATCTGCTCGGCGAACCAGATCAGCCCTCCCACCCAAGCGAAGAAGAGGCAGATGCCAAGGGCTAAAAGGGCCCGGCTGATAAGGCGCCAGGAAGGGCGCTTTTTCGGCCTCAAAGCACTCATGGCTTCTCACCGGATCTATCCATGATGAGAAATCCGGTTATAGCATCTTGGCGAGGGCCCGCATCACCGTGCCCCGGGCCGTCAAGGTCGCGATCGCGGCAACCACCAGGGGAAGAACCAGAATCGCGGCCCATTGCAGGGGGCCGAAAGCGATGTCGGGCACCAGTTCACTCTCGATCCGCGCGGCCAGATAAGCTAGGCCGACGAGGCTCGATACCGCAAGAGCAAGGCCGACGAGGCCGCCCTTGAGGGCCAGGACCAGCGCCCGACGCGCGAATTGGTCGGCCACATATGCATCATGGGCACCGATCAGATGCAGGACTTCGATCGCGTTTCGATGGATGGCGAGGGTCGTGCGTGTGGTGAAGATCACGATGGTAACGGTTATGGCGCCGATGACGACGAGGACGATCACGGCCAGTCCGCCGACCGCTCGCGCCAATCGTGCCAGCCGGTCGAGCCAGACACGATGGTCGTCCACGGTGGCCTCGGGTACTTCGGCGGTGAGAAGCTCGGCGAGCCCGAGCGCGTCGATCTCGGCCCCGTTCCTAAGCTCGACATCGATCAACCTTGGCAATGGCAACTCCTCGACCGCAGTAAACTCGCCGAGCCATGGTTCGAGCAGTGTCGTCATCGCCTCGTCATTGACCACGTCGGCGCGCGCCACGTCCGGTAGCCTCCTCAAGAGGGCCAGCGCGGACTGGACGCGAGAGTCCTCGGCCGCGGGAAGGCCGCCGCCGGTATCGGCCTCCGGGGCGATCTGGACCGTCATCGTGCTGGAGAGACCTGCCTGCCAAGTTGTCGTCGCCTCCATAAGGATCATGACGCCAGCCAGGGCGAGGGTGGCGAGATATACCATGAAAGCCACGATTCCCGGCAGAAATCGTCCCAGGGAGTCGGAATCAACGGGCAGATCGGTGCGCCGCCAGAACACGATTAGGGTGTCCCCTGCCGATGAGCCGAACCGGCTGGGAACCTCGCGCTGCGTGATCGTTTGGGTGCCTTCCGCGTCGCGGTGGTTTCGGTCTTCTCCTCACTCGATGACACATCGGAGTCGACATCGACAAACCGGCCATCCTCAAGATGCAGGCGCGGATGACCAAGGCGCCGGACAATCGTCTCGTTATGCGTTGCGATGAGAAGTGTGGTCCCGAGCTTGTTGAGCTCCTCGAACAAGTGCATCAGCCGCATGGCCATTCGATCGTCGACGTTGCCAGTCGGCTCGTCCGCGAGAATGAGTTGCGGGCGGGTGATGACGGCTCGGGCGATGGCGACCCTTTGTTGCTGGCCGCCGGACAAGGTGGGAAGGCGCGCGTTCACGTGGTCCTTGAGGCCGACCCAGGCAAGCAACTCCCGAACATGTTTTTCGATTTCGCTCTCGCGTATGCCGGCCACCCGCAGGGGCAGCGCCACGTTGTCGAAGGTCGTGAGATGATTGAGGAGGCGGAACTCCTGAAAAACGACGCCAATCCGACGCCGCAGCGCCGGCAGATCATCCCGCGGCGTGGTGGCGATATCCCGTCCGAACAGGGATATCAGGCCACGCGAGGGCTTAAGCGCCAGATACATCAGGCGCAGCAGGGAGGATTTTCCCGCACCGCTCGGCCCAAGGAGGAAGTGAAAGGAAGCCGGCGGGAGCTCGAACGTGATGTCCTGCAGGACTTCCGGCCCAAGGCCATAGCGAAGCCCCACATTCTCGAATCGTACTATTGAATCGTTGGCGTCGAAGGTCACGGCAGCGCTCTCCCGGGCGAGCGGAGAATGGCACGGAGCCGAGCCTTTCGTCTAGCGGTCAAGACTTCGAGCGCGGCTTGCCTTGTTTCGACCGAACGCCTATAACGGCGAAATTTCCGGGTGCGCGCGCCGATGATCATTCGCTGTCCCGCCTGCTCCACGTTCTATGCGGTTGACGAGTCGGCCCTCGGTGGCAGAGGGCGGGCGGTGAAATGCACGAACTGTGGCCACAGTTGGCTGCAAACGCTCGACGATGTGCTCGCCACGCCGCCTCTACAATCTTCAAGGCCCGAGTTGGACTCTGTGGCCCCCCAGGCGCCGCGATCCCCGGTTGATCCCGAGTCCTCCTCGCCGGCGGGATCCAAGGAACCGGACTTGCCCGGTGAGAGTGTATCGGCGCCAGAGGCCGAATCACCGGAGTCCACATCGCCGGAGGCTGCCTCCGCCGGGTCTTCGGCGGACTCGGGCGGCGACGACGCAGCCGCGGCCGAGGCTCCGCAGCGTGCCCCCCGGGCCGGTAACGGCTCGGTTACGGAGCCGGATGTCATCGAAGAATCAACGGTCTCAGCGGGCGAAGAAACCGAGGTCGAGGAGCTTGACGAATCTCCCGAGCATGCTTCGGAGTCCGTGGCCGAGGATATCCAACAGGGAGACGATCAAACCGAATCGCATCAGGATGAAGGCCTGCCCGACGACTTACCAATCCCTGAAGTTTTCACCTTTCCCAACGTCGGGGAGGAGCAACCTCCTCGACGGCGGTTCCCTGTCGCTGCGGCGGCGATCACGGGCGCCCTCGTCATTGTGCTTATTGGTGCCCTCTACCTGGCAAGAGAGCCCCTTGGCATGGCCTTTCCGTCTGTCGCCAAGGTGTACGACGCGATCGGCCTGCAACCCTATCGCGGATACGGTCTCGTCATTCCGAAGGAAGCCGTCAAAACCGAATACCAAGGAGGGGCGGAAGCACTCGAAGTCAGTGGCATCGTCCTCAACGAATCGGATCGGGAACGGCCGGTACCCGATCTAAAGATCTCGTTCCTCGACGCGATGGGAAAAGAGGTTCAATCCGTCACGGCTGCCGTGGAACCAAAGGTTGTTCCGCCTCGGCAACAGGTCGACTTCGTCGTTCTCGTCGAGAACATGGCCGCGACCGCGACTCGTTTGGAACTAGACTTCGCGGATCCGAACTAGGGCCTGTTGATATTCATCGCATCGATCTGGTTCGAGACCAAAATCGTCGCGGACGAGGAGAGAAGCGCAAGGAAGTGCCGGCCACTTTCGAGCATTCTCGACAATGTCCGCGGCGATTTTGGCCGAACCCCGGAGGGGCTGGGCGAA
>JANQJG010000096.1 GCA_028281785.1 Rhodospirillales bacterium | reverse complement strand
CGCAGCCCCATGGGACTTCTCAAACAGGCTCTTACTCAGGCCTTGACCACCCGGCAGGCGCATTTCTTGAAATCGGTCTCCTTGGACAGGGGACAGGTCGCATCCAGCGTCAGCTTGTTGACGAGCTGGCTTTCGTCGAACCACGGCATGAAGACGAGACCCCGGGGCGGCCGGTTGCGGCCCCGCGTTTCAACCCGGGTCGTGAGCTCGCCCCGGCGCGTCTGAACCTCGACCACCTCCCCCCGCTTGAACCCGCGGTCGCGGGCATCGCGCGGATGCATGAAGATGACGGCGCTGGGAACGGCGCGATGCAGCTCTGGCACCCGCCGCGTCATCGAGCCCGAATGCCAGTGCTCAAGGACTCGGCCGGTGGACAGCCAGAGATCGTAGTCTTCGTCGGGCACCTCGGCGGCCGGTTCAAAGGGCGCGAAGATGATGTTGGCGCGGCCGTCGGGCTTGCCATAGAACTTGACGCCCTCGCCTTCCTTCACGTGCGGGTCATAGCCTTCGCGGAAGCGCCACAGCGTCTCCTTGCCGTCGATCACCGGCCAGCGCAGTCCGCGCGTCTTGTGGTAGACCTCGAATTCGGCCATCTCGTGGCCTTTCTTGGGTCCCTCGAACTGAAAGCGGCGGTATTCCTCGTACAGCCCTTTCTGAACGTAGAAGCCGAAGTCCATGGATTCGTCGTTGTCGAACCCCTCCTGGAGCTCGCTCAGCGGGAATTTGTCGACCTCCCCGTTGGCGAACAGGATGTCGAAGAGGGTCTTGCCGCGATAGTCCGGCTTCTGGGCGAGCAGTTCCTCCGGCCACACCTCCTCGGCGGTGAAGCGCTTGGAGAACTCCATCACCTGCCAGACATCGGACCGTCCCTCGCCGGGCGCCTTGACCTGCTGGCGCCAGAACTGGGTGCGGCGCTCGGCGTTGCCATAGGCGCCTTCCTTTTCCATCCACATGGCGGTCGGCAGGATGAGGTCTGCGGTCAGCGCCGTCACCGTCGGATAGGGGTCCGAGACGGCGATGAAGTTGTCGGGGTTGCGGTAGCCCGGAAACGACTCCTCGTTCATGTTGGGCGCCGCCTGCATGTTGTTCGTGCATTGCACCCAATAGGCGTTGAGCTTGCCGTCCTTGAGCATGCGGTTCTGGAGGACGGCGTGGTATCCGGGCTTGCCCGGGATCGTGCCTTCGGGGAGCTGCCAGATTTGTTCCGCAGCCTGGCGGTGCTTCTCGTTCATGACCACCAGGTCGGCCGGCAGGCGATGGGCGAAGGTGCCGACCTCCCGCGCCGTGCCGCAGGCGGAGGGCTGGCCGGTCAGCGAAAACGGGCTGTTTCCCGGCTCGGAGATCTTTCCCGTGAGCAGGTGAACATTGTAGACCAGCCCGTTCACCCAGGACCCCCGGGTGTGCTGGTTGAAGCCCATGGTCCAGTAGGACGAGACCTTGCGGGTAGGATGGGCATAGGCCTCTGCCAGCCGTTCAAGCTTCTCGGCCGGCACGCCCGAAAGCTCGCTCGTGTAGTCGAGCGTGTACTCGGCGACATGCTTCTTGTAGGTCTCGAAATCGATCTTTGTCAGCTTGCCGGCATTGGGGTTCTCCGCCTGCTTCTGAAGCGGGTGATCGTCGCGCAGGCCATAGCCGATATCGGTGGGCGTGACGGTGAAGTTGACGTGCTTGTCGACGAAGTCCCAGTTCACCGCGTCGTTCTGGATGATGTAGTTGGCGATGTAGTTGAGGATCGCCAGGTCGGTCTGGGGGACGAAGACCATCCCGTTGTCTGCCAGTTCGTAGCAGCGGTTTTCGAAGGTCGAGAGCACATGCACCTCGCAGCCTTCCTTGGAAAGCCGCGTATTGGTCAACCTTGACCAAAGGATGGGATGCATCTCGGCCATATTGGCGCCCCAAAGCACGAAGGTATCGGCGTGCTCCAGATCGTCATAGCACCCCATCGGCTCGTCGATGCCGAAGGCGCGGATGAAGCCGACCACGGCCGAGGCCATGCAGTGGCGGGCGTTGGGATCGATGTTGTTGGATCGGAAGCCGGCCTTCATCAGCTTGGCCGCGGCATAGCCCTCCCAGATCGTCCACTGGCCCGAGCCGAACATGCCGACCGCCGTCGGCCCCTTGTCCTTGAGCGCCGCCTTCCATTTCTCGGCCATCACGTCGAAGGCCTCGTCCCAGGACACCGGCGTGAACTCGCCATCCTTGTCGTATTGGCCGTTTCTTTTGCGGAGCAGGGGCTGGGTCAGCCGGTCCTTCCCGTACATGATCTTGGCCAGGAAGTAGCCCTTGATGCAGTTGAGGCCTCGGTTGACCGGCGCGTCGGGATCTCCCTGAATGGCGACGACACGGTTGTCCTTGACGCCGATCAGTTCCCCGCAGCCGGTTCCGCAGAAACGGCACACGCCCTTGTCCCAGCGGATACCATCATCGGGGGATTGGGCGCCGCCGACACTCGGCAGCGAAACACCGGCCGCGGCTGCTGCCGCGATCGCGGCCTGGGTCTTGATGAAGTCACGCCTCGACTGAGTCATGGGCCTCTTCCTTTGCGTCGGGGTCGTTTTCGAAATGGCTGTAGATGAGCGAGCTGCAGAGCACGCCTTCCATACGCTGGAGCCGGGTCAGGGTGGCGATCGCCTCGGCCTCGTCGGGCTCGTCGACGGTGACCACCAGCCGTCCGTCCTCGGTCGCCGCGTGAACCTCCACGGAAGCGATCTCGGCAAGGTCAGCGTTTACGGCGTCGAGCTTCTCGGGATGGGCGTGGAGGACGAGACCGCAAATACTCATGGGATGGGCCTCGCTTCCGGCGCGGGGCGCATGTCGATGGCGGCAACGGGGCAGGGACCCACGCAGGCCCCGCATCCCGTGCAGGCGGAGTCCTCTACACGCGGTGTGGCGACGCCGTTCCTGTGGAGGCGGAACGAGATGGCGCCGGACTCGCAGTGTTCACCGCAAATCCGACAGGTGACACCGCGCCGCGACAGGCATTCTTTGGAAATTTGGGCCGTCAGAAACCAGGGTGCGCGACGTTCACCCTTCGTATCAGAGGCGAAAAGGTCCAAGGCTCCGCTGGGACAGGCCGTGACGCAGGCCTCGCAGAAGGTGCAGCCGCCCTGGGCGAACGCGACCTTCGGGTATCCGCCGCTGCCCTCGACGAGAATATGCTCCGGACACGCCTCGCGGCAGGCGGCGCAGCGCTCGCAGGAGTTGAGAAACAAGGCTTCGGGTATGGCCCAAGGAGGGCGTTGCGGCCCTGATACGCCGCGAAAGCGTCCGCGCAGGAGTTCAAGACGACTAACGGACTTGGATACGCAGGTCACGCCTTACGATCCTTATCGCCTTCGCGCTCATCGAGATCCTAGCCCAAATCTACCTGGGTCCCAACTCAAATTTACGCCGGGCGAATCGTTTGAAACTTGACCGCGGTCAAGGATGCCCCATTTCGGGCGCAAGAGGATTAGCGGACGGGCAGGCCACGTTTCCCGGTTGCCAGGCGGAAGGTCGAGGCTTACTGTCCCTTCTCGGTCCATCAAGTGAGTCGTGGAAAGAGTTCCGTGCGTTCAGCGCAACGCGGCTTTGACCACGGCCAACCATCAACCATCTGACAAGTAGGATCGAACCATGTCTTTCCTCGCGAGCCGACTCTCCCGCATCAAGCCGTCGCCGACCGTCGCCGTGGCCAGCAAGGCCCGCGAATTGAAAGCCGCGGGTGAGGACGTTATCGGGCTCGGCGCCGGCGAACCCGATTTCGACACGCCGGACCATATCAAGGAAGCCGCGAAAGCGGCGATGGACCGGGGAGACACGAAATACACCGCGCCTGCCGGCACGCCGGAACTGCGCAAGGCCATCTGCGATTCCTTCAAGCGCAACAACGGCCTGGACTACACGCCGGAACAAATCACTGTCGGCTGCGGCGGCAAGCAGACGATCTACAACGCCATCGTCGCGAGCGTCGATCCGGGCGACGAGGTGATCATTCCCGCGCCGTACTGGGTCTCCTATCCGGACATCACCCTGCTCGCCGAGGGAACGCCGGTGTCCCTCGACTGTCCGAAGGAGACGAACTTCAAACTGCAGCCCGAGGATCTCGACAAGGCGATTACGCCGAAGACCAAATGGCTGATCCTCAACTCCCCGTCCAATCCATCGGGGGCGGCTTACACCCAGGACGAACTCAAGGCCCTGACCGACGTGCTCATGAAGCATCCCCATGTCTGGGTGATGACCGACGACATGTACGAGCACATCGTCTATGACGACTTCACCTTCGTCACCCCGGCCCAGGTGGAGCCCTGCCTATACGAACGCACGCTGACCTTGAACGGCGTCTCCAAGGCCTATTGCATGACGGGCTGGCGGGTCGGCTGGGCGGCCGGGCCGGTCGAGATTATCAAGGCGATGAACAAGGTGCAGTCGCAGAGCACGACGCATACGAGCTCGATTTCGCAGGCCGCGGCGGTCGCCGCGCTGAACGGTCCGCAGGACTTCATCGCGAAGAACAACGAGGTCTTCAAGCAACGGCGCGATCTCGTCGTGTCGATGCTCAATCAGGCGAAGGGCTTGTCCTGCCTGAATCCGGAGGGTGCCTTCTATGTCTATCCGTCCTGCGAGGGCGCGATCGGCAAGACCACGCCTGACGGCAAGAAGATCGAGGGCGACGGCGATTTCGTGACCTATCTTCTTGAGGCGGAGGGCGTGGCCGCCGTGCAGGGCGAGGCGTTCGGATTGTCGCCCTATTTCCGGATTTCCTACGCCACCTCCACGGAACTCCTGGAGGAGGCCTGCCGCCGTATCCAGCGCGCCTGCGCGGCTCTCACATAGACGGCGTGCGGCGGCGCCTCGACGCCGAGAACCGGATAAAAAAAGGGAGGGCGAATCGCCCTCCCTCTCTTTTTTTGCGAACGGATATTGTCCTGACGACCGAATAACTACTGCGCGTTCCAATTCCCTACCAGGCCCGCTTCCTCTTCCGGCGAAACTGGCGTGAGGCCGCCAAGATTGCCGACCGGCCCTTGAGCTTGGCCGCCGCCGGCGGAAGACTGGGGCGAGGGAGTCAGCGGCGCATTACCCGAACCTGCGGGACCGGGCTGCGAAACCTCATCCTCATCGTCGTCATCATCGTCGTCGTCATCATCGTCGTCGTCATCATCGTCGTCGTCATCATCGTCGTCGTCGTCATCATCGTCGTCGTCGTCATCATCGTCATCATCGTCGTCGTCGTCATCGTCATCGTCATCGTCGTCAGCGAGGGCCAGGGCGGGTTGCAGCGCCCAAGGCGAGTCAGGGGTGAACGTGACCGGAAGCGCGGTCGCGGCAATTGCGATCGCGCTCACGCTCGTTAGAAGGACAAGCCGGCGCATGGCACGTTCAAAGACGGCCAAACCCGTTTCACCGGTCGGGTTCAGCCGAGGGGTTAACTGAGCGCCAGGCTCGCGGATCTGATGTTCTCGAACCATGTCAAAATCCATGATCGGTCTCCATTGTTTGGGGCGCAAGATAACGTTTCCTGCCTTAACAACGACGGAGCCCCCGATATTCATCCCAAATCGTTCCGATACACAGATAAGTGGTTAATTATTCCGATGTTGCCGACGGACGGACCAAGGCCCGCCGGGTCTGAAAGACAGGCATATTAATCACTATTTTTGCCTTAGTTGGGATAAGAATGACGCCCTCGGTCGTTTTAATGATGAGGCAGAGGGAAAGAAAGGGACCGGGTGTCTCACGATCTCCGCCACGCGATCGTGGCAATTTTGCCGCGTCTGCGCCGCTTCGCCCTCGGACTAACAGGTAGCGAGGATGAGGCCGATGATCTGGTCCAGGCCGCCTGCGAGCGCGCGATTTCTCGGCTCGATCAGTGGCAGGCGGGAACTCGCATCGACAGTTGGCTCTATCGGATCGCGCAAACGATCCATATCGATCGCCGCCGCCGCGAGGGCCGCCGAAACGGCTACGCGGCGTCGGTTCGGGCGGTTCAGGGCGGGGAGTATGACGGAGAACAGGCCGTGCACGCTCACATGACGTTGAACGCGGTGCGTCGCGCCTTGGCGGCGCTGCCCGCGGAGCAGCAGGTGGTGGTGACACTGATCTGCGTCGAGGGATACTCGTATCGTGAGGCGTCGGAGACCCTGGGTTTGCCGCTGGGGACGGTAACCAGCCGACTGGTCCGCGGGCGGATGACCCTGTGCCGTCTGCTCGGGCTCCCCGCGCGAACGGGTGAGGGCCGGAATACCGCCGAGAGTCCGGAGGAGGAGGAACGCCATGCGCGAACTCCATGAATCCACGCTCGTCGCCTATGTCGACGGCGAACTTGACGCCGAGACGGTGGCCGAGGTCGAGCGCGCGCTCGCGACCGATCCGCAGAGCCGGGAGCTGGTCCGGGCGTTGCGTGAAAGTTCCACGGTGTTGCGAAGCGCGCTAAACGAGGTGGTTCACAAGCCGGTTCCAGAGGCTCTGATCGATACGGTATGGGCGTCGCCGCGGGCCGCTCCCCGTCCTTTGCGGTGGCATGAAAGATGGGCGGTTCCCGCCGCGGTGGCGGCGTCCCTGGTGGCGCTGATCATCGGTTTCGGAGGAGGATACTTCGCCGGCGGGTCATCGAACCCCGAGGGTATGACCGGGGCCCAGATCGCGAGCCTTCGTCTGCAGACCCAGATCGAGCGGACGCGGGAGGAAACCCTGGAGAACGAGCTTAGTGGAACGACGATTCGCTGGCAGGATCCCAGCGGCGAGGGTTCCCTTATGGTGACTCCCGTTCGAACCTATCGGCAGGAGGGCGGCGGGTATTGCCGGGAATTCCGGGAAGAGTGGCGTATCGGGGATAGGATCGAGGCACGGCAGGGCTTGTCCTGCCGTGAGCGGGGGGGGCGATGGGAACCGCGATATCTGCTGATCGAAAGCATCGGTCCGGAAACGCAGCCAACACATGAAAGGAATGGCGATGCCCCCACCTGATCCACGCCTCGAAAGACACCGGCGTCGGGCGAACGGAGAAGACTTTGGGGGTAAAGCGCAGGCGGGCATACCGTACCGCGGGGCCGCGCTGATCCATTTGCGTTCAGCGATGGGGAGGGCGGGGGTCATGGCCGTGCTTACGGTCGTCATGCTCGGTTGTGGGGCCAACATCCCATTCCCCGACCTGCTGCGCCTGACGCAGGATCCACGCCTGCCTCCCGCACCGCTGCCCAGCTATGAAATCGGTGACATCTACGTCTATTCGGACGGCCATGTCGAAACGGTCGCGGCCACACGGGGCGCTCTCGTCACTTGGCGAGACGCCGGCGGGCAGCGTTTCGAGCGTCCGCGGGACTTCGTCCTCGCCGAGCTGCCGGCCTCGACGTCGACGTCCGGACGCCGTTCCCCGACGGCGGAGGGCGAGGCTGGCCTATGGCCGCTGCGGGTCGGAAACCGGAGCCGGCCGTCCCCCGCGGCAGCGAACAGAACCGGTGAAACGGGCGACGGCGATTTCTGGCGCTGCGCCGTGACACGCACCCGCACGGGCCGCTTCCTGGCTGGCGACCTGGACACCTATCGCATCCGATGCCGCGATGGTACGGCGAATCCCGAGGTGCGGACCGAGCGGATTTGGTACCACGCGCCCGCGATCGATCATCCCGTGCTGCGGATCGACAAGAGAGGGACGGAACAGACCCGTCGCGAGCTCGTCGCCGTCCTCCCCGGCTACGCCAGCCTTTCCGAGAGGTCTCGGGCAGCCGCCAGGCAGACGCTGCAGACCGCATTGGAAGGGCTGCCCAGCGGCCAGAGCAAACAATGGCGGGACGAGAGATCGGGCTTGTCGGTTCGTGTCACGCCGCTCACCACGTTCCGGGCCGGGAACGGCAGCTATTGCCGTGGCTTCCGCAAGCTCGTCGACAGCCGCTCACAGGCGCGGGAATATCGTGGTATCGCCTGCCGTGATGCGGACGGAATCTGGCGCCCTCCGGGGATTTAGAGCCTACCTCATAGCGGCATGCTCCAGCCTCTCCCCGTCCCCTCGTCCGGCCGGGGAGGGGACGGGAGCGAATCGCTTGCCTTTTTCCTTGAATCCTCGGTCAGGGGCATTAACCTCACGGCTTTAGGTCGGCCCCTCCGGGCCCGCCTCCATAACCTTCGACCGTAACGGTCATCTCCGAGGGAGGCCTTCGTGACTCACAAAGCACCTTCTGCACCCCGCTGCGCGGCTCTCGTCGGCCCCTATCTCAGCGGCAAGACCACCTTGTTGGAGAGCATTCTGCACACGGCGGGAGTCGTCGGCCGCAAGGGCTCGATCAAGGACGGGAACACCGTGGGCGATTGGTCGCCGGAAGCCCGCGCGCGCCAGATGAGCACGGAAGTGACCGTCTCGTCCTTCAAGTATCTGGATGAGGACTGGACGATCCTGGACTGCCCCGGCTCCATCGAGCTGGCGCAGGAAGCCTACAGCGCGCTCATGGCCGTGGATGTCGCCGTGGTCGTCTGCGAGTCGGGTATCGACAAGGTTCTGACGGTCGCGCCGCTTCTGAGATTTCTCAGCGACCACGCCATTCCGCATCTCATCTTCGTCAACAAGATGGACACGCAGGCCAGCGACATCAGGGAATCGATCCAGGCGCTGCAAAACCTGTCGGAAAAACCCCTCGTCCTGCGCGAGATTCCCATTCAGGAAGCGGAGACGGTGACCGGGCTGGTGGACCTGGTGAGTCAGCGCGCCTTCAAGTGGAGCTCGGACTCGTCTTCACAGGAGATCGAGGTTCCCGACTCGGTCAAGGATTGGCTCGAAGAGGCCCGACAGCAGATGCTCGAGGCGGTGGCCGACTTCGACGACACGCTTCTCGAAAAGCTCCTCGAGGACGAGGTGCCGGACACCGACGAGGTTTACGAGAACATGGCGGGCGCGCTCCAGGAAGCGCATATCGTCCCCGTTCTGTTCGGTGCCGCCGAGCACGAGAATGGGATCACCCGTTTGCTCAAGGCGCTTCGCCACGAGGCGCCGGAAGTGGCAAAGACCCTGGAGCGGGTCGGGATCGAGCCCACGGGCGAGCCCGTGTCCCAGGTCTTCAAGACCCTGCACGCCGCACACACCGGCAAGCTTTCCTTCGCCCGTGTGTGGCGTGGCGAGATCGCGGAAGGCGTGACCCTCAATGGCGAGCGGCCGAGCGGCATGTTCGAGATGCTGGGCCACAAGCAGGAGAAGGTGTCGAAGGCCGGCCCGGGCGAGGTCGTCGCCTTCGCGCGCATGGATTCGATCAACACGGGCGACATGCTGTCGCCGTCCGGCGGCGTGAAAGCGGAGGACTGGCCGGCGCCGTTGACTCCGCTCTATTCGAAGGCCATCCACGCCGAACAGCGGTCCGATGAGGTGAAGCTGACCGGCGCCCTTGCCCGTTTGGTCGACGAGGACCCGTCGCTTTCCTTCGAGCCCATCCAGGACACGAGCGAACTCGTCATCTCGGGGCAGGGCGACATGCATTTGCAGGTTGCCCTCGACCGCATGAAAAACCGGTTCGGCCTTGCGGTCGCGTCGCATTCGCCGCAGGTCCCGTACAAGGAAACCATTCGCAAGCCGGTATCCCAGCATGCCCGGCACAAGAAACAGAGCGGCGGACACGGTCAGTTCGGCGACGTCCATCTCGACATCAAGCCTTTACCCCGCGGCTCCGGGATCACCTTCGACGATTCCATCACCGGCGGCGTCGTACCGAAGCAGTATATCCCGGCCGTCGAGGCCGGCGTTCGCGAATACACGCGCCGGGGCCCGCTGGGGTTTCCCGTCGTCGATCTCGCTGTCACCCTCACAGACGGCCAGTATCACACGGTCGACAGCTCGGACATGGCCTTTAAGCAGGCGGCTCAGCTGGCCATGCGCGAAGGCATGCCGAAATGCAGTCCCGTCCTGCTCGAGCCGATTCTCAACGTTTACATCTCGGTCCCGACCGAATTCACGTCCCGCGTTCAGCGTCTGGTCAGCGGCCGCCGCGGGCAACTCCTCGGATTCGACGCCAAGCCGGGTTGGAAGGGCTGGGATGAGGTGGCGGCGCATATCCCGCAGTCGGAGACATACGACCTCATCAACGAGCTTCGGTCGGTGACGTTGGGAATCGGGTTCTTCCGGAGCAGCTTCGACCATCTGCACGAGTTGTCGGGGAAGCTCGCGGACGACGTCGTCGCCGCACGCGCCGCCGACAACTGAGACCGGTCGGGGAAGACGGAACGGGGCCGATTCAGGCTTCGCAGGGAATCACGTCCGAGGAGCATCGTTACGATGCGTCCGAGAACGCTACCCGTGGTGCCGTAAGTCTCGAAGACTAGAGCGTGTCGCATTTAATTGGTCTCATAGCCTGCGGCGGTGAAGT
Source organism: Rhodospirillales bacterium (assembly GCA_028281785.1). Classification (GTDB taxonomy): domain Bacteria; phylum Pseudomonadota; class Alphaproteobacteria; order Rhodospirillales; family Shumkoniaceae; genus JANQJG01. The sequence goes on along the minus strand of JANQJG010000096.1, from coordinate 49 downwards.
AGTTTTCGCATTCCTGTCTTGAATAGAGGTCGCAAACGGCGCCGGCGGC
>JANQJG010000087.1 GCA_028281785.1 Rhodospirillales bacterium | reverse complement strand
GGAGATTCCGCAATCGGCCTTCCTCTCCGTCCTCAAATCGGGCGATGCGTGACCGCAGTCGACGTCCTGGTCACGACTGAGATTGCGAACCGGCGGTTTAATAGGCTATAGCTTGCCTGCAACCATATGGGCCATTGAACGGGCTCGTGCATAAGACGCGACATCGGAAAAAAAGGTCGCCGGAGAATATGAGGGAAACGTTCCGCCGGGCGCCGCCTTCGCCCACTTGGCTGGTCGGGCTCGCGCTTCGTCCGCTGCCGCCGGCGCTGGCGCAGCCTTTGATCGATCGCGCGCTCCGCGTGGTCGAAGCCGGTCATCCGGATCTGTTCTCGCGCCTGGCCGGACATGGCGTGGCGGACTTTCTCATCGACCCCGTCGACCTTCCCTGGGCCTTTCGCCTCGAATTGGCGCAGTGGCCCGCGCTTACCGCCATGCGCAAGGAGGATGCGTCCGCGCATCCCTCGCGGGCGACCATTCGGGGGCCCCTGCTCGCGCTCATCGACCTTCTCGAGGGGCGGCGGGACGGGGACGCGTTGTTCTTCTCCCGAGATCTGAAAGTCGAGGGCGATACCGAGGCCGTGGTCGCGCTGCGCAACGCCCTGGACGACGCCGAGATCGATCTGCTCGCCGACCTGCTTCGTCCCCTCGGACCGTTCGCCGGGCCCACCCGCCGCGCCGCCGAGGGGGTGCGAAGCCTCGCCGACCGCGCCGCGCGCGATTTGACGGCGCTTCAAAACGCGCTGCTCGGCCCGGCACTGGACCGGTTGGATGCGCAGGAGGCACGTCTGCGTGCGATGGAAGATCGACTGGCGGAAGGCGCCACCGGCACGCCGAAGGCCGCGACGCGCACGCGTTCCCGTCGCGCCCGGGCGAATCCGCTATGACCCGGGCCATGGAATTGGTCTGTCCGGCCGGAACCCCGGCGAGCCTGCGCGCCGCGGTCGATGCCGGCGCCGATTCCGTCTATCTCGGCTTCCGTGACGAGACGAACGCGCGCAACTTCCCCGGCCTGAACTTCGACAGAAGCGAGCTGGCGGAGGGAATCGCCTACGCCCATGATCGCGGGGTCAAGATCCTTGTCGCCGTCAACACCTTCCCCGAGGCAGGAAATCCTGGTCCCTGGCGGCGCGCGGTGGACGATGCGGCGCGGCTCGGCGCCGACGCCGTGATCCTCGCAGATATCGGGCTGGCCGATTACGCCGCGCGCGCCCATCCCGATCTCCGGCGCCATCTCTCGGTCCAGGCCTCCGCCTCGAACCCGGACGCGATCGGGCTCTACGCGCGGGAGTTCGGTATTCGCCGCGTCGTTCTGCCGCGGGTGTTGACGGTGGACGAGATCGCCCGGCTGACCGCCCGGATCTATGTGGAGACGGAGGTCTTCGCCTTTGGCGGGTTGTGCGTGATGGCCGAGGGGCGCTGCCTGCTGTCCGCCTATGCCACGCCCTGCTCGCCGAACCGCGATGGTGTCTGCTCTCCGGCTTCTCATGTCCGCTATGTCGAGCGGGGTGACGCCACGGCAACCCAGCTTGGGGTTTTTACCCTCGACGTAACCCGCGAGGGTGAGATGGCGGCCTATCCGACCACTTGTAAGGGACGCTATCGGGCCGCTGGGAAAGCCCAGTATCTGTTCGAGGATCCCGTCTCCCTCAATGCCACGCGCCTTTTGCCGGAGCTCGCGGTCGCCGGTGTCACGGCCCTGAAGATCGAGGGGCGGCAGCGGGGCCGCGCCTATGTCGCCAAGGTCGTCGCCGCCTTCCGCCGGGCCGTGGACGCGGTCGCGGCCGGGGAGCCGGTGCGCCCGGCCGATCTTGCCGCGGTGACCGAGGGCGGGCGGGAGACGACCGGCGCCTACGAGGCGGACTGGCGGTGAGGCGGCCATGAGCGGCAGGCTTGGTCACGCGGCGAAACTGACGCTGGGTCCGGTGCTCTATTTCTGGGAGCCGGAGATCTGGTGCGACTTCTATTTTCGCATCGCCGACGAGGCGGAGGTCGATACCGTCTGTGTCGGCGAGGTGGTCTGCCCGCTCCGGGAGCCCGCCTATGCCAAGCTGCACGAGAGCGTGGTCGCCCGCCTCCGAAACGCCGGAAAGGAGGTGGTGCTGTCCACCCCCGCGCTTGTCGCCGACGAGGAGGATCTCGATCGCCTTTACGATCTCTGCGCAGGCTGGGACGGCTTGATCGAGGCAAACGACATCGCCGCCTGCGCGCGGCTCGCGGGCCGGCCGCATGCCGTGGGGCCCTATGTCAACGTCTATAACGAGGGCACACTCGCCTTTCTTGCCCGCAAGGGCGCACGCCGCGCCTGCCTTCCCGCTGAGCTGAGACGGGACGCGCTTTCGGCCCTGGCCACCGAGGAGGGGGTGGAGCTGGAGGTTCAGGCCTTCGGCCGGGTGCCGCTGGCCCTCTCGGCAAGATGCTACGCGGCCCGGGCGCGGGGCCTGACCCGGGAGAATTGCCACTATGTCTGCCGCGAGGATCGGCGGGGGCTTGAGGTCGAGACCCTCGACGGGGAGCCGTTTCTCGCCGTCTCCGGGCCGCAGACACTGTCCGGTGCCTGTCTGACGCTCCTGGCCGAGCTGGATCCGCTCAAGCAGTTGGGAATCGGACGGTTCCGGCTGTGGCCGATGGATGTGGACATGGTGGGCGTGGCGCGGGTTTTTCGCCAGGCGCTCGACGGTCGGATCGATTCGGAGGAGGCCGACGACCGCATGGGCCGCCTTGTCTCCGACCTTCTGTTCGCCAACGGGTTCTATCACGGCGAAGCCGGCGCCGCGTTCATCTGAGGCGTGGGTGGCTGGGCGTGCGTCGCGCTAATCGGCGACGACGGGCCGGTCGAGATCGAGCGCGCGGACCATGGCGATGATCATGTCCGCCGCCACGACCGTGTCGGTCAGGCGGTCGGTGTTGATCACCAGATCGAAATTGTCGGGATCGTTGATCCGGCGGTGGAACATCTCCCAGGTGAACCGGCCGCGCTTGCGTTTGCTCTCGCGGACCTTGTGCTTGGCTGCCTTGAGGTTGATGCCGTCTTCCTCCGCGACGCGTCTTGCGCAAACGTCGACCGAGCCGGTGATGCGCACCCTCAGCACCTCGCGCCCCTCCAGGATGATGTTGGCGCCGCGCCCCATGATCACGCCGCCCAGGCGGTGAAGGCCGCGTACCGTGGTCGCGAGGTGGTACAGATAGTCGTCGCGGCTGACGCTCTTGCCGAAGAAGGCGGAATAGAGCCAGGCGTCGCGGGATGTCTCGGCCATTTCGTTGAGGCTGGACATCAGGCCCCGGTCCACCTTGGCCTGCTCGGCCACGGCGTCGAGGATCTCACCGTCGTAGATGTTGAGGCCTAGTCGCTTGGCGACCTCGCGGGCGATGGCGTCGCCGCCGCTACCCATGCAGCGGGAGATGGAGATGGTCGGCTTTCGAACCGGTTCGCTTCGGCGCTCGCGCCGGGTGTCGGCGGCCTTGACGAACGCTCGCATCACGCCTTGGGCGTCGATGGACATGGTCGTCCCCTCCTTATTCGAACGGCTTGGCCGGTCGGGTCCTGCGAGGGGTGAAAAGGCGCGTTGCCCGGATGCGCCGCATCCCAGGCCGGCGTTTCGGCCTCTGCCGCGCAATTACAACTTGTATCCATCTATTCTGCGCCTTTTCGAGGCGCTCTGGCAAGGCCGCTGCCGCAATGGCGCCGTGGGCAAGAGATCCGGCAAAACCGTTGCGGGCAGGGGACGGCTTGGTTAGGCTCTCGCCTCGCTGGAGGGATGGCCGAGTGGTCGAAGGCGCACGCCTGGAGAGCGTGTATACCCCGTAAGGGTATCGTGGGTTCGAATCCCACTCCCTCCGCCACAAACAAAGGGGTCCGACCTGGAGACATAGGTAACAGTTTGTACCTAAGAGATAGGTGACACCCTCGAGCCGAACGGGGTGTCGATGGTTTGCAAAGTCCTTTGCTCCA
>JANQJG010000084.1 GCA_028281785.1 Rhodospirillales bacterium | reverse complement strand
CGCCCACCGCACACCTGACGCGATGGCCCGCTATGGCCGGGAGGCGCATGGGCGGGGGCTTCGGGTGATCGTCGCCGGGGCCGGCGGCGCCGCCCATCTGCCGGGCATGATCGCCAGCCACAGCCCGCTGCCGGTGATCGGCGTGCCGGTGGAGAGCCGGGCGCTCAACGGCCTCGACTCGCTGCTCTCGATCGTGCAGATGCCGACCGGCGTGCCGGTGGCCACGGTCGCCATCGGCGGCGGCCGCAATGCCGGGCTGCTGGCCGTGGAGATCCTGGCCGCTTCCGACGAGGCCCTGCGCGAGAAGGTGATCGCCTTCAAGGAAAACCTCGCCCGCGAATCCGAGGCCAAGGACGCGAAGCTCCAGAACGAGGTGGGGTGAGGGGATGGGCGAGGCCGGAGTGGATGGTGCCGAAGCGGAGATTTGAACTCCGGGCCTACTGATTACGAATCAGTTGCTCTACCGCTGAGCTACTTCGGCCCCGAAAGCGCCCTTAACTACTCCCAAGCGGCGGCGCCGTCAACGTCCGGCCGCGCCCGACCCCGCGTCCAAACCAGCACCGCCGCCGGGACGCCTCTGCCTCAGACCAACGAACGTTTTGAGGGACTCGAGCCTCTCCTTCGACACGCCGCCTCCGGCGCCTGCTCAGGATGAGGCCCTCGTGCTGAGCTTCGTCGAAGCACGAGGGCCGCGTGCCCGGCGTCACGCTCTCAAACTTGCTCGGCGTTCCTCTCGCCCTCGCCCGGCGGAAGGGCCTTGGGCTCCTCGGCCTCGGTCAAATAGACGACACGGGGCGGCGCCCGCCAGACGAAGCTGTTGAAGCTGCCGCATTTTCCGCAGCGCACCGTCCAGTCGGCGACGGCGTTGCCGCAGCTGTCGCAGACCCAGGCCGGATCGGGCTCGGCCATCGACGCCCGCATCAGCCAGCCGCGGGCGGCGGCCATATCCTCGTGCTCCGACTCTTCCAGCTCCGCCATCAGGCGGCAGACCCGGGCCGGCGGATCCTCGCCGCCGATGGCTTCGAGATGGGCCCGCGCCTCGCCCCAAAGCCGCGCCTCCAGGGCCGACCGGGCGACGGCGAGATGGCTTTCCGGATGATCCGGGTTGAGCTTGGCGAGGTTCTGCGCCGCCCGCACCTTGGCCAGCGCGTCCTCCACCCGGCGCGCCTCCCAATAGACCTCGGCGAGATCGGGATGCGGCTCCAGGGTCCAGGCCTTCTCGATGACGGAGGCGGCCCGGCCGGCCTTGCCGTCGGCGACGAGGCGGCGCGCCAGCGCAACGGAAGCCGGCGCGAAGCCGGGCTCCTGATCATGGGCGCGGCGCAGCAGCTTCAACGCCTCCCCATCCTCGCCGCGGCCGGCCGCTTCGCGGCTGCGCTGAACGGCCAGGGCGGCGGCGTCGCGCCGGGCTTTGGCCTGGGTCACCAAACCGTTGCGCGAGGAGTGCTTGAGCGTCTGCTCCGCGTCGCTCCAATGGCCGCCCTCGATCTGAAGGTCGAACAGCTTGGCCGACACCCAGTCGCTGTTCGGGCGCAGCCGGTGGCCCCGCTGGGCCAGCTCCAGCGCCTTCTTCTTGTTGCCGCGCTTGAGGGCCTGGCTCAACAGCCCCCGGACGCCAAGGAACTCGGTCTCGGGCCGGTTGAGCATGGCGTTGAAGAACTTTTCGGCGGCGCGCTCGTCCCCGGCGAGCTGCGAGGCCTGGGCCGAAAGCAGCATCGTCAGCGGCGGATCGCCGAGCAGCCCTTCGGCTTGCTTGACCTGCCGGTGCGCCTCATGGGCGTCGCCGGCGGCCACCGCCACCATGCCGCGGGTGAGCGCCAGATAGCCGCGCCGGCGGCGCACCTCGCGGCGGGATTCGCCGATCCGTCGGGGCAGGCGCCGGGTGAACAGCCACACGCGGTAGAGCAGGGCGGCGACAGCCGCGAGCACGGCGAGAGCGGCCGCCAGCACGGCCACCGAGGTCTCGATCCGCCAGCCGCCCCAATCGAGCGTGAAGTATCCGGGCTGTTCCGCCAGCCATACGGAGACCAGAACCAGGACCGCCAGGATAACGACAAATCCGATCACACGTCGCATGGCGATCACTTCCCGGCCGGAGAGAGCAGGGAAACCGTATGGATATGCAAGGTCGCCAGCGCCCGTTCCGCGGCTGCCCTGGCCCGCGCGTCGTCGAGCCAGGGCCGGGCGGCCTCGGCGGCGGCACTGCCCAGGCTTTCCACGGCCTTGATCGCGGTCGCCAGTTCGCCGGCGGCGAGGGCCGCCTCGGCCTGGTCGAGGGCGGCATCGGCCGAGCCCTCGACCGCGTCCTCCCCCGTGCGCCGCACGGTGACCAGGCTGGACAATCGGTTGAGAACGCTGCCGACCCATCCGTCGTCCTCGACGGGCCGGGCGGCCTTGGCGACCTCGCGGGCCGTCGCGTCGAACCGTGTGCGCACCGTCGTGAGGGTGGGAATCCCGGTTCCGGCGTAGGGTTGGAGCATGCCCACAACCTCCGCAAGCTCCGGGTGCTCGCCCGCGACCGAAGACAGGGCCTCAAGCTCCTCGGCAAAGGGCTCCGAGGTCCGCAAGACGTCGCGAAGCGGCGCGATGGCAACCAGCATGGCCTGCATTTTTTCGGCCCCGGCGCCCGTGGTCCGCGCCGCCTCCTCGAGGCTGCCCACCTGACGGGAAACTTCCGCCAACGCCTCGGACAGACGCACATTCTCGGCCGAGAGCCGCTCCAACTCCGCCGGATCGATGGAGGGCAGCTCGGCGGCTTCCAGGCGGGCGATCCTATCCGACAGCTCCTGAACCGATCTGTCCGCCTCGCCGGTCTGCTGGGGTTGGGGTTCGGGCTCGGGCGGCGGAGGCGTCTGTGCCGCCGCGACGCTCTCGCGGGTTTCTTCGAGGGCCTGCTCCAGCTCCCCGACCCGCGCCAGCAGGGCTTGCACGGCCTCCCCCGACTGCGCCCGCGCCGCCTCGAGACCCTGGAGCACGTCTCCCGATTCGCGGTTGGACTGGGCGAGGCCCTCGACCGCCGCCAGCCGGTCCGAAAGGCCTGTCAGGCGCGGATCCTCGAAGGGATCGCCCTGCATCGATCTGATGTAGCTCTGGGCGTAGGGCGTCCAATAGGGCTGGCTCGCGAAAAGCCCGCCGCCGATCGCGGCGAGAATGATCACGATCCAGAAGATCACGGGCAAGACGACGCTTGGCCTCTTGGGCCGTTCCGGCAGGGCCTCTTCCTGGACCGCATGCTCCGGCGGCGGCTCGGCCTCGGCGGTTTCGGCGGAGGGAGCCTCCGCGTCATCGGGCGCCGGCTCGGTCGAGGACTCCCTCGCCGCCCATGGGCCATCCGTCGACGAGTCGCCGTCGACCGTAGCCCCATCGGTCCCTGAGGCCGGATCGGTCGAGGTGGAGTCCCCCGGCTCCTTGGGGTCTTCCGCGTCTGGTTTCTTTTCCTCGGTCATATCGCTGCCGTTGCTCGCCTTGCCAAAATCGGTCCCGGTCTTTCTTTCGCGCATATCGGCGATGGCCGCAATCATTGCCTCTTGGTCGGGACGGGAAGCCAGGACGACTTCCCGCCAGGACAGGGCGCGGGCCCGATCGCCCACGGCGGGGCTGAGGCAGACGGCGGCCACGGTTCCGAACGCCTCGTCCAACGCGCCCGCATGCGCGAGATTAACAAAGGCCTGCGCCGTACGGGGAGAGAAAAACAGGGCTACGTCGATTGCGCCCTCGCGAAAAGCGCGAACCACCTCGTCGCTCAACCGCTCGACCGGCCGAGCTCCGTAGAGCACGGTGCGGCGATAACCGAAGCCCGCCTGCTCCAAACTGGCACCGAGGTCACCGGCAAGATGGGTGCCGGCCACATGCAGCAGCGGCCCGTCTTCCGGGTCCAGCTTCGCCTTGACCAGTGCCGCCAACGCCTCGACATCCCCGGCCGCGCTCTCGACCCTGCCGAAACCGAGGGTTCGGGCCGCCGACGCCGACGCCTCCCCGACCGCGTAGACTGGCAGGTCGCGCCGATCCGTTTGCGCCGCGAAGGCGCGGATGCCGTTCGCGCTCGTGACGAGCAAGGCGCGGACGCCGTCGAGATCGAGGGTTTCCGTCGCATGAAACGTGACTTCGAGGAGGGGCTCGACCATGGTCTCGATGCCAAGATCCTGCAACCCCTCGGCAAGGGACTCCGCGTCTTCTCGGGGGCGGGTGATCAGCACGCGCATGGGGCTTCTCCCTGACTCTCCGAGCACTCAACCCTCGAAAAATCCGGGGCCGGCCCGGCGCCTGAGCTCCTCGCCGAGCGCGCGGCCCAGCGCCTCGAAGTCCGCGCCCTCGCGCTCGGCGGCCAGCACGACCCGTCCGTCCGGCCGCGCGATCAGCCCGCGCAGGCGGATGTCGTTCCCGGCCGCGCTCTCGGCCAGGCCCGCGATCGGCGTCCGGCAGGATCCCTCGAGCGCCGCCAGCATCGCCCGCTCCGCAGTCACGCAGGTCCCGGTGGCCGGGTGGTGGATGGCCGCCAGAAGATCCAGCCTGTCGCGGTCGCCGCGACGGCAGGTCACGCCGATAGCACCCTGGCCGACGGCGGGCAGCATCTCCTCCGGTTCGAGGATGGCCGTGGCGGGGCCGGCATGGCCCAACCGGCGAAGGCCAGCGAGCGCGAGCACGGTTGCGTCGACCACCCCGTCGGCCAGTTTTTGCATTCTGGTTTCGACATTGCCGCGGAACGTAACGACCGTCAGATCGGGGCGGGCATGGAGGATCAGGGCCTGGCGCCGGAGCGACGAGGTCCCGACGACGCTGCCGGCCGGCAGTTCGGCAAGCCGGTTCGCCTTCGGGCTCAACAACACGTCTCTCGGGTCCTCGCGCGGCAGAAACGCCGCCAGCTCGATGCCGTCGGGCAGCCAGGTCGGCAGATCCTTGACCGAATGCACGGCAAGGTCGATGCGCCCGTCCAGGAGGGCCTCGTCGATCTCCTTCGTGAACAGCCCCTTGCCGCCGATCTCGGCGAGCGGCCGGTCGCGCACCTTGTCGCCGGTCGTGCGGATGGCCTTGACCTCCACCGCGCCCGTCTCGGAAAGCCGGGGATGCGCCGCGGCCAGCCGGTCCCGCACCTCGTCCGTCTGCGCCAGGGCGAGGCGGCTGCCCCGGGTGCCGATCCGTAAAGGGGGTGGAGAGGACATGGGAAGAGAGGGCCGTGCCGCTGTGGTTTCCAGAGCGGCGACAGAGTAAAGTTCCGGCCCTAATCGGCAAGAGGCTTTTTTTGGTGATCGTCCTCGGCATCGAAACCAGCTGTGACGAGACGGCGGCCGCGCTGGTCGACGACAACCGGCGGATTCTGTCCGAGGAGCTGTTGTCGCAGCTCGACGAGCACCGCCCCTATGGCGGCGTCGTGCCCGAGATCGCGGCGCGCGCCCATCTCGAACATATCGACCGGCTCGTGGCGCGGGCGATGGAAGCCGCGGGCATCGGCTTCGGGGATCTCGACGGGATCGCCGCCACCGCTGGCCCGGGGCTGATCGGCGGCGTCCTGGTCGGGGTGATGACGGCCAAGGCGATCGCCGCCGTGCACGACCTGCCCTTTCTCGCCGTCAATCATCTGGAGGGGCATGCCCTGACCGCGCGGCTGACCGATGACACCGGTTTTCCCTATCTGCTGCTGCTGGCGTCCGGCGGCCACTGCCAGCTGCTCGCGGTCGAGGGAGTCGGCGCCTATCGGCGGCTCGGCACGACCATCGACGATTCCCTCGGCGAGGCCTTCGACAAGGTCGCGAAGATGCTGGGCCTCGGCTATCCCGGCGGCCCGGAGGTCGAGAAAGCGGCCCTTGAAGGCGATCCAGAAAGGTTCGCCCTGCCGCGGCCCATGCGCGGACGGCCAGGCTGCGACTTCTCCTTCTCCGGCCTCAAGACGGCGGTCCGCCACGCCGTGCATGCGCTGCCGCCGGGGCCGCTGAGCCCGCGCGATGTCGCCGACCTCTGCGCCGGTTTTCAGGCGGCGGCCGCGGATGCCGTCGAGGACCGCTGCTGCCGCGCCATCGCTACTTTCCGCGACCGCCACCCGGACGCCGCGACCCTGGTCATCGCCGGCGGAGTCGCCGCCAACCAATACCTGCGGGTGCGCTTGGCCGCCCTCGCCGAAGAGGAGGGGCTGCGCCTGATCGCGCCGCCCCTTTGGCTGTGCACGGACAATGCGAGCATGATCGCCTGGGCCGGTCTGGAACGCCTGCGGCTGGGGCTGATCGACGGGCTCGACTTCAAGCCGCGGCCGCGCTGGCCGCTCGATCCCGGCGCGCCGCCCGCGACCGGCGCCGGGGTCAAGGCGTGAGCCTAGAGGCCTGCCGTGCGCAATCCTGTTGCTATCCACAACGGATCTGATTCATACTCGCTTTAAGCCGGTGTCCGGCACTCAATACAATCACGAGTGAGTCAGGAGATGAACACCGATTCCGCAGAACTTCCAACAAACCCCCTGTCACCAAAACCTAATTGTGAGTTGTTTTTCGGCTTGGTTGGACCCGTCGGCGCCGACCTCTCTTTGGTTTGTCAAACACTTACCGATGAATTGCGAAAAGTTAGTTACAACGTTGAAATAATACGGCTCAGTTCCCTTATCAGAAATATTGATAAATATAAGGACCTGACCGATACACCGGAAGACATAAGAATCAATAAGCATATGGACGCAGGTACTGAAATCAGAGAAAAGACCGAGTTCGGCGGAATATTACCGATGATGGCCGTAGCTAGGGTACGACAATTTAGACAAGAAAAGTCTGGAGAGGCAAATAAACCGATCGATAGACAGGCATATATTTTTATTTCTCTTAAACATCCTGAAGAAGTAAAAACACTAAGAGATATATATGGGGGCTTGTTCTTCCTTATTTCATGTTTTAGTCCTCGCTCTACTCGTGTGGACGCGTTGTCTAAACGTATAGCTGAATCTCGCAACGACACAAATCCCACTAAGTATCGAGATGCTGCCGAGAGACTTGTAAATAAAGATGAAGAAGAAGAAGGAAAAAAGCTCGGACAAGATGTAACAGATGCTTTTCCTATGGCAGATTTTTTCGTAGATTCGAGAAACAGAAAACAAATAAAAGAACAGATGGAAAGATTCATTGAAATATTGTTTGGATACCCTTTCCACACACCGACAAAAAATGAACTGGGCATGTATTTTGCCCGATCTTCTGCACTAAGATCTGCTGATCTGTCTCGACAGGTTGGCGCAGCACTATCTGACGCCAACGGCGCGGTAATCAGTACAGGATGTAACGACGTTCCTAGTTTTGGAGGCGGGTTGTATTGGCCAGGAGAAAAAGACTACAGGGACTTTCAGAAGGGTTTTGACAGCAGTACGAAGTATAAAAGATCTATAATTAAAGAAGTTATTGATAAGTTATGTAAAGCAAATCTATTGAGTGGTGTTATTTCTGGCATGGAATCTTCAGAAGCAGTAGACTGGATTGTCGATGGACCGGGAAGGAAGAAAATCTCTGGTGCAGAGATATTCAATCTTCTAGAATTTGGAAGGCCAGTACATGCAGAAATGGCAGCAATAACAGATGCAGCTCGACGAGGTATATTGATTTCGAATTCGATTCTTTATGTAACAACGTTTCCTTGTCATATGTGTGCTCGACATATTATTTCATCTGGAATAAAGAAAGTTGTATACATTGAACCCTACCCCAAAAGTAAAGTTAAAGATTTATACGATGATGAAATTGCAATCGAGGAAGACTACAGCGAAGGCAGGCTTATTTTTACACCATTTGTAGGTATTTCTCCGAGAAGATTTCAAGATTTTTTTGAGATATTGAAAAGAAAAGATGATATTGGAAATAAAATTGAATGGAGAAGACAAAAATCAAGCCCGAGAGTTCAAGTACTCGCATTGAGATATCTTTATTTAGAAGCTAATATTGTAGATTTCTTCGAAAAAATACTTCGTCATTACGGATACGCTGTATTGAGTTAAATTCAAAATACTTCAAATAAGGAGGCACAGGTGAGCGAACAAGGTTGGATTGAGCGGCAAATAAAACAAGCAAGGACAGAGTTGGACGAAACACCGAGTTGGATCAAGAGGGCGACGTTCTTTACAGGAGGGCCACCAGTTAAAACAGCAGCTGAGGTAGATAATCAAAAGCCTACCGACAATGCCGGAGGAGAGTGCTCTCAGGATGATTGACTCCAATGGTCATTGAGCGAAGTAACAGAAGACAAAACGGCACGGCGTAAATACGCATCGGGGCTAGGGCTGTTAGCCTTGGTTCCGACCCTACCTGAGAAAAAGGACTGTGCAGCTTCAGCAATCCACATGCCCCGAGGTCGAGGCCTATCTAGAGCGCTCGCGCGGCATTCTGGTGCCCGTCGGGTCGACGGAACAGCACGGGCCCATGGGGGTGATCGGAACCGACGCCATCTGCGCCGAGGTGGTCGCCCGCGGCATCGGCGAGATCGCCGCTGCCCTGGTCGCGCCCACGATCCATGTCGGCATGTCGGAGCATCACATGCAGTTCGCCGGCAGCATGACGCTCAGACCCTCGACCCTGATCGCCGTCGTCCACGATTACATCCTCTCCCTCGCCGCGCACGGTTTCGAGCGCTTCTTCTTCGTCAACGCCCATGCCGGCAACATTCCGTCGCTCAGGGCCGCCTTTTATGAAGCCTATGGCGAGCTGCGCATGACCCGGGGCGCGGAGGCGCCGCCCGTCCGGTGCAAGATCGTCAACTGGTCCGAGCCCGACGCGGTCAAGGAGTTGCGGAGCGAGCTCTTCGGGTCCGCCGACGGCAGCCACGCCTCGGCCACCGAGGTGGCGCTCACCCAGTTCGCGGATCCCGCGAACATCAAGGACGCCGCGCTCGACCCGCCGGTGGCGCCGGGGGAGCCCGGACGGTTCTATGATTCGCGTGACTTTCGAACGCGTCACGCCGACGGCCGTATCGCGTCCAACCCGGCGTTGGCGACACCGGAGGCCGGACAGCGGCTCTTCGAGCGCGCCGTCGACGAGCTTGCCCGGCAATACGCCGATTTCCTGGCGGAAGCCTGAATGGGAGACGGGACCAAGGTGACCCGCATCGGCATCGTCGGGGCCGGGGCCTGGGGAACCGCCCTGGCCATGGTCGCCCGCCGCGCCGGAGGCGCGGTCACCCTGTGGGCGCGGGAGGCGGAGGTCGCCGAGGCCATCGCGCGCGACCGTATCAACCCGGTTTACCTGGCGGGCGTGCCGCTCGACCCGGAAATCCGCGCGACCACGGATCTGTTCCTCACGGTCGACGCCGACCTCGTGCTCCTGGTCACGCCGGCCCAACATCTGCGTGAGATCTGCGAGCGAATGGCCGCGCATTGGCCGGACGGCGTGCCGGCGCTAATCTGCGCCAAGGGTATCGAGCAGGGCAGCGGCGCGCTGATGACCGAGGTGGCCGCCGCGGCGCTGCCGCAGGCAAGGCTCGCCGTCCTCTCCGGTCCCACCTTCGCGGCGGAGGTCGCCCGCGATCTGCCGACGGCGGTGACACTGGCCTGTGGCGAGCCCGAGCTCGGCGAGTGGCTGGCCGCCGCCCTCGCCAATCCGCGTTTCCGGATCTACCAGTCAGCAGATCTGATCGGCGCCGAGATCGGTGGCGCGGTCAAGAACGTTCTTGCCATCGCCTGCGGCATCGTCCGGGGACGAGGGCTTGGGGACAACGCGCGCGCCGCGCTGATCACGCGCGGCCTCGCCGAGATCGTGCGTCTGGCCATTTCCAAAGGCGCTCGGGCGGAGACGCTGACGGGCCTATGCGGGCTGGGCGACCTGACGCTGACCTGCGCCGCCCAGCAATCGCGCAACTTCTCGCTGGGTGTCGCGCTCGGCCGCGGGGACCGCCTGGAAAATATCCTTTCGGCCCGCCGGTCGGTGGCGGAAGGGGTGTTCAGCGCCTCCTCGGTGGTGGAACTCGCGCGCCGACTGGAAGTCGAGATGCCGATCTCGACGGCAGTCGACGCCATTCTCAATCACGGGGCGGAGATCGACGCGGAGATTGCCGGCCTGCTTGCCCGGCCATTGCGCACCGAGGCGCCGCTATCGGCCTCGGCAACGGGCTGAGGGATAACGTTCGTTCAAGAAGGGGATGAGGAACAATGCACTTTCTTTTCTACTGCGTGGACAAGCCGGACCATGCCCATGTCCGCGCCGCCAATCGCGAGGCGCATCTCGCCTATGTCGGCGGCTTCAAGGATCGGTTGCTGTTGGCCGGCCCGACCCTTTCCGAGGACGGCGGCGGCATGACCGGAAGCCTGCTTGTTCTCGATTTTCCAGACCGCGCGGCGGCCGAGGCCTTTGCCGCCGATGACCCCTACAACAAGGCCGGGCTGTTCGAGACCGTCGAGATCAAGCCCTGGCGCAAGACACTGCCCGCCAACTGAACGGGAACCCGTCGATTTTGCTACAAGGGGTTCCGTCCCCAAATGGGAAAGGCGAGACGGCAGCCGAGGAAGAGAGGGAGGCGAGAAAATGGCGTTCTGGCTGGTCAAGTCCGAACCGGAGGCGTGGTCCTGGCAGGACCACGTCAAAGCCGGCGTGGCGGAATGGGACGGCGTGCGTAACGCCCAGGCCTCGAACCACCTCAAGGCCATGCGCAATGGCGACCATGCGTTTTTCTATCACTCCGGCAAAGACCGTCAGGTGGTGGGCACGCTGGAAGTGGTGAAGGAGTACTACCCGGACCCCAGCGACGCCTCGGGGCGGTTCGGCATGGTCGACTTCCGGGCGCTGGATCCTCTGCCCCGACCGGTCGGCCTCGGGGAAATCAAGGCGGACGAACGGCTTGGCCATCTTGCCCTGGTCCGTCAGTCACGGCTCTCGGTCATGCCGATCGACGACGAAGCCTGGCGGATCATCCTCCAGCTCGCCGGAACGAGGCCATAAGGACGAGCGCTTGTTCATGCTCCTGGCCCGGTTGCGCGCTTGGCTACACGACCGAGCGCTGAACAAGAGCGTCGAGGAGGTCGAGCGCTTTCTCGACGGGTTGAAGGCGACCTCGGACCGCGATGTCGGCTTGCTCCTCGCCGTCGCCACCGTCATTCGCGTGAACATGGAAACCCACGGGGTGCTGCCAAAAGGCCTGTTCGAGGACGACGAGATGCCGTCCACCGAAGCCCTCGGCACCTTGCAGATGCGGATCAATCGGGTGAGCGGCCAGTTCGTACGCATGGGCAATGGTCTGGACGCGACCGGTGCGTTGGTTTGGTCCTATTCGCTGAGATGCCTCAACGTTCCGGAGCTGCGGCCATTGGGCAAGGCCATCTGGGCCGAGCTTGCCCGCGGCCACCCCCATGTCGAGGGGGCTTTGAAAGCCGGTGAGGAGCATACGGGTCGATCCTATGGACAGCGCGTTTGGCGGGAATGGGATCGGATCCCAGTCGGTCTCGAACCCGCGGCCAGGAACATCTGACGGAAGGGCGGTGCCCAGCGCGATTCAAGCGCGCGAGCTGTCCCTGTTCTCGCGGCCTCCGCGCCGACATTGCCTTACCAGCAGTCGGATATCTCACGACGCATGACAAATAAAATACGACGGAGATCAAGAAGTCACAAAAATACATGAAATAAGAATAATTATCAATTCACTCTCCGTCCGCCTAAGATATATTAGATCCATTAAGACAAACCCCATGACGGATTAATAATAATTATCAAGAATAAGTTGTAGTTACAGTCGGTAGCCCAGTATATCGAAGTAATGAAATAAAAGAATACATGACAAGAAGATGACGAAATAAACAACATTACCAGTTCCCGGTCATCTGGTCGATAATCCTTGAACCCATCCCGGAGTTGACGTAAAACCGCCCCGCAAGTTCCTTCTCGGCTAAAATGACCATGGCATTCGTGGTTGGAGAGGCCTCCATGGCCAGGTACCGGCCATCTTCAGTTGGCGGCGACAAGGCGCAGGCCGATTTAGCCGGAATCTTGAGGAAATATTGCCCGAACGCCCGTTTGGGGCGCCACCGCGCTGCGGTGGTGGCGATATGCGTTTAGACGTCCGAAAGGCAGCCACGCAATTAAACCAAGAGGCGAGTCAATGTCAGAGTTATTCCCTGTTCCTGATGCGATAGCCAAGTCGGCCTGGGCCGATGCCGCCAAGTATGAAGACATGTACAAACGGTCCGTGGAAGATCCCGAGGGCTTTTGGAGCGAGCACGGCAAGAGGATCGACTGGATCAAGCCCTTCACCAAGGTCAAGGACGTCACCTTCGGGCCCGGCGAAGTCAGCATCAAATGGTTCTACGACGGCACCCTGAATGCCTCGGCCAACTGCCTTGACCGGCATCTGGCGACCCGCGGCGACCAGACCGCGATTCTTTGGGAAGGCGACGATCCCAACGACAGCAAGGCAATCACCTATAAGGAACTGCACGAACAGGTCTGCCGCCTCTCAAATGCGATGAAGGCCGAAGGCATCAAGAAAGGCGATGTCGTCACCATCTATATGCCGATGATTCCCGAGGCGGCCGTGGCCATGCTCGCCTGCACCCGCATCGGCGCCATCCATTCCGTGGTGTTCGGCGGGTTCTCGCCGGATTCGCTGGCCGGCCGCATTCAGGGCGGCAAGTCCAACTGCGTCATCACCGCCGACGAAGGCCTGCGCGGCAGCCGCAAGGTTCCTCTGAAAGCCAATGCAGACAAGGCCATCGCGGACTGTCCGACGGTCAAAAAAGTGTTTGTCGTCAAGCGCACCGGCGGCGACATCGCCTGGGTCGACGGCCGCGACGTTTGGTATCACGAGGCCTGCGCCGCCGTCTCCGCCGACTGCCCGCCGGAAGAAATGGACGCCGAGGATCCGCTGTTCATCCTCTACACTTCGGGCTCCACGGGCCAGCCGAAGGGCGTGCTGCACACGACCGGCGGCTACATGGTCTATGCGTCGATGACCCACCAGTACGTCTTCGACTACAAGGAAGGCGAGGTCTATTGGTGCACGGCCGATGTCGGCTGGGTCACGGGCCACAGCTACATCATCTACGGCCCGCTCGCCAACGGCGCGATCACGCTGATGTTCGAGGGCGTCCCCAGCTATCCGGACGCCTCGCGCTTCTGGCAGGTGGTCGACAAGCATAACGTCAGCATCTTCTACACCGCGCCGACCGCGATCCGCGCCCTGATGCGCGAAGGCGACGAGCCGGTCAAGAAGACCAGCCGCAAGAGTCTGCGCGTCCTCGGCACGGTGGGCGAGCCCATCAATCCGGAAGCCTGGAACTGGTACTACAACGTCGTCGGCGACGGCCGCTGCCCGATCGTCGACACCTGGTGGCAAACCGAGACCGGCGGCATCCTCATCACCCCGCAGCCGGGCGCCATCGACCTCAAGCCCGGTTCGGCGACCAAGCCCTTCTATGGCGTGAAGCCCGAGATCGTCGACGCCGACGGCAATACGCTCGAGGGCGCGGTCTCCGGCAATCTATGCATGGTCGACGCCTGGCCGGGCATGATGCGCACCGTTTTCGGCGATCATGACCGCTTCGTGCAGACCTATTTCAGCACCTATCCCGGCAAATACTTCACCGGCGACGGCTGCCGCCGCGACGAGGACGGCTACTATTGGATCACCGGCCGGGTCGACGACGTGATCAACGTCTCGGGCCACCGCATGGGCACGGCCGAGGTCGAAAGCGCCCTCGTCGCCCATCCAAAAGTGGCCGAGGCGGCCGTGGTCGGCGCCCCGCACAACGTCAAGGGCCAGGGCATCTATGTTTATGTCACCCTGAACGCCGGCGAGCAGCCTTCCGACGAACTCAAGAAGGAGCTGGTCCAGTGGGTTCGCAAGGAGATCGGGCCGATCGCCTCGCCGGACTGGCTGCAATGGGCGCCCGGTCTGCCCAAGACCCGCTCCGGCAAGATCATGCGCCGGATCCTGCGCAAGATCGCCGAGAACGACTATGGCAGCCTGGGCGATACCTCGACCCTGGCCGATCCGACGGTGGTCGACGACTTGGTCGACAACCGCCAGAACCGCTAGTGTCCCGATCGCGAGATTCGATACATTGAATCTCGCGTGAATCGGCACTCTAATTTGTTGATTCTCGTGTGATTCAGCTTCCGAAGTTCGGCACACATAATGTACCGAACTTCGGAACCATCACACGAGGCGCGATCACGGCGCGTAAAAACGGCGGGGCCTTCGGGCCCCGCTTTTTATTAAGCGTCCTCCCGGGCTCTCACCTTCCACGCATCAGACCCTGCGCGCGATGCAGGTTCTTTTCGATGACGGCGGCGGTCTTCGCATCGCCATGGCGCTCATAAACCTCGCGAGCGCCTTCGAAACAGGTCAGCGCGTCATGCAACATCCCCACGTCTTCGGCACGTTTGAACAGGGCGAAGCTGGTCGCCCCAAGGTTGTTGACGGTCTGGGCCCAGGCCAGCGGCGCCGCCTCTCGATCACGCACCTCCAGAACCTCTCGAAAAACAACGGCGGCACGCTCCAAGGCCTCCGTCCCGGCCACCTGCGAGCCGAAGTCCATCAGGGCGACCCCCAACTGGTTGGCCGTGTCCCCCCAACGCTCCGGCGTCGCCTTCTTGTCGAGCACCTTGAGCGCCGCGTCGAAAGCGGATATGGCCGCTCTGAAGGCCTGGGGCTCGCCGCCCCGGCGAAGTGCGAGACGGTAAAGGATCGAGCCCAGCCGCCGTTGCCCGACCGCCCAGTCGGGCGCGTGGTGCTCCGGGCTCAGCGTCCCGACCACCGCACGATAGGCCGTGGCCGCGGCCTCCAGATTCGCGTCGTCCTTGGCCCGGCTGGCAATGGACTCATGCGCATTCCCGAGATGATTCTGAATGAGGGCCCAGTAGAGGGGGCTCTCCTCCCGCGTGCAGCTGTCCAAGGCAAGCTTGTATGCGTGGATCGCCTTCTCGATATATCCGTCTTCGCCCGTCATCCACCAGACAGCCGCAAGGCAGTTGCCGGCGCAGCAGCGTAGCGAGGCGGTCTGCGCACGGGTCGCATCGACCGGAGGCACAGCAAGCTTGACCTCAATACGCGTTGCCGCCGCTTTCAAATATTCGACGACCTGAGGAGGAGGCGGAGATCGTGTCGAGAGGCCGGCCGCCAGCAACGAACCATGGGCTACCTCCACGAACTCATCATCGAACGCAGCCGGAAGGTCGAGCCGGTCACCGGCCCCGAAGCTGCCGCCGATGCCGCCGATGTCGGATCCGACGGGGAGGAAGTGAAGAATCGTGCCCTCCGCCTCATCGGAAGCCTCCCCCCACAGCAGGACGTCCGCGCCCTCCCGCGCCAGCCATGCTCGTCCCTCGGCGACCGCCGAGGCCAACCTTTCCCCGATCTGCCCGGAAGAAGGCAGACGAAGGCCGCGGTTCCCGAGCCGAAGCGTCAGCCCAGGCCGTTCCCGCAACTCCGCGACAAGACGCTCTCTCGCCGCACGGCCCGAGGGACCGGGCAAACGGGCAACGACGCACGCGACGGCTCCATCGGGGTGGGGCTCCGGCGAGGTGCCATGACGGGCCAAGCCTTCCAAAAGGCTTCCCAAACCAGCAAATCGGTCGAGAACGGATTTCAAGGCTTTACGGACACCGCTGTATTCGGTTCAGCCCGTTCTTCACGCATTTGGGGCTCGATCGGAAACCGACTAGAGAACGTGTCCAACGATGCCCTCAATGTCGTTCGGGGGCAACCATCTTCCTCGGCAACCGTGCGGTTTGGTGCCGCGTCGCTTCCGGACCACCGATCCCTCCGCGCAGGGCGACCACGGTCCAGCAACCGGCCAGCCACAGGGCGCTCAGCCACCAGATCTGCCAAGCTCCATAGCTGATCGAGGCAATGACGAGCCCGGTGACCAGCAGTCCAAAGCAGGCCGACGCCTCGCGGCGCGGCAGACGGCTTCGGACAGGCAAGCGAAACAGCACGAATACCACAGCCCCGCCCAACGCCGCGCCGATGGCTCCCAGCTCCAGCCAAACTTGAAGCGGAGCATTGTGCGGATGGAGAGGGATGTCGCCGGCATGGCCTTGATATACAAGGTTGCCCTCCTTGTCCGTGTAGACCCTCACGAGGCTTTCATCCGGCTTGCGCCCCAGGGCACGCGCCGTGTCCATCCCGTAGCCGAGGACCGGCCTTTCGGCAATCAGATCGGAAATTCCTTTCCAGATAAGGATCCGGTGGAAAAGGGAGGGAGGCAGGCGAGGGACCTCTCTCACAATGGTCTCTAGAGGCGGCAGTGCTGGCGGAGCCAGAGGGGCCAGCGCCATCTGTGCTAAAACCGCCAGAAGTACGATCCCGCTCGCAACCCGGCCGAACAGCCAGATCGCGAAGGCCGCCGCCACGCCACATATCAGCGCCAACACCGGCGTGACGGCATCGCCAAACGACAGGAGCCCGGCCGTTATTACCAGAAGGCCGACCGCAACGCGGCCGTGAGCCCGCCGCCACAGGCCGAACACCACCGGCCAAACCAGCAGCGCCGTGACCGAAAGACCGCTGTTCAAAGAGAGCTTGAAAGACACTTTCGGCGGGATCGGATCGCCCACCATTTCGCGTCCCAGGCGGGTCAGGAGCCCATCCGTCATCCACTCGACGGCAAGCAAAACCAAGCTGACCCCAACGCCTGCGAGAAAGGCGCGCTCCACTCGGTCGCGTGCGCCCGCGTCGAGCAGCGAGCAAACGTGCAGAAGCACGAACCCGCAGAGCATCGTCCCCGCAAGCTTGACCGTCAGGACCAAGGATTTCTCAGGTGTTGTCGACCACAGCGCGCTCACCGCCGCCCAAACACCCAGGGCGCAGACGACGGCAACGAGCGGGTTTGCGAAGCGGGGCCATCGCCGGATTTCGCGATACGAGAAGGCAAAGGCGGTCACCGACGTAATCGCGAGAAGGGGAACGAGCCCCTTGGATACGAAGAGGGCAACGGGGAGAGTCAGAAACGCCGAAGCGGCGAGGATGTGGCTGCTGCGCAATTCCATTCGAAACTTGTTCCGCCCGGACGCATGGCGCCGGGACCCTAGCCGTTTGCATACACGAAGCCAAGCGCATCCATGAATCGGCATGGACGCCTTTCGGTGACGTCCATCCGCACGAGCGAATCGAATGGGCAGGACAACAGTTGCACTCGGGACATCTCTGCGGCAAGAGAAACCACATGCCGCAAACTCTCCCCGATGCCCGCCATAGCGCGTTCGACATCCTGGGGTCGGTTCTCGACCGCAAGCGACCTCTGGACGAGGCCCTGGACGCCCATCCCGCCCTTGCCCGGCTGACCGGCAGCGACCGGGCCTTCTGTCGGAATCTGGTGACGACCACACTTCGGCGTCTCGGCCAGATCGATGATCTGATCGATGGTTGCCTGCACAAGCCATTGTCCGGAAGGGCTCGCCCGGTCCGCCACATTCTGCGGCTGGGTGCGTGCCAGCTGTCGTTTCTCGAAACGCCGCCCCATGCCGCCGTCGACACCAGCGTCAGGCTCGCCCGGGCGAAACGCTTGGATGCGTATACAAGATTGGTCAACGCCGTGCTTCGAGGTCTCGACCGGCGCGGCAAAGAGTTGCGAGACGGGCAGGACGCGCCTCGCTTGAACACGCCCGACTGGTTGTGGAAGAGCTGGAGAGCCGCCTATGGCGAACCCCGTTGCCGCAAAATCGCGACCGCTCATCTCGCCGATCCTCCCCTCGATGTCACCGTCAAGGAGTCCGCCGATGTCTGGGCGCGGAGGCTCGATGCGACGCCCTTGCCGACCGGCAGTCTGAGGCTGCGGCCCAAAGGCCCCGTCGGCGACCTGCCCGGCTTTGCCCAGGGCGCCTGGTGGGTGCAGGATGCCGCGGCGGCTCTGCCGGTGAGGTTCCTCGGCGCTGTCGAGGGACGGCATGTTGTCGACCTCTGCGCAGCGCCGGGCGGAAAGACGGCCCAGCTGGCCGCGGCCGGCGCCCGCGTGACAGCGGTTGATGTCTCCGAGAACCGGATGGCCCGCCTTCGCGGCAACTTGCATCGGCTGGGTTTGGACGCAGAGCTGGTTCGGGCCGACGCCATCGAGTGGCGCCCCGCCGAGCCGGCCGACGCTGTTCTTCTGGACGCGCCTTGCTCGGCGACGGGAACGATTCGCCGGCATCCCGATGTGCCCTGGTTAAAAGAACCCGGCGACGTTGCAGCCCTCGCAAGGCGGCAGCGACGGCTTTTGGCCGCCGCATTGCGCATGGTGCGAAGCGGAGGTTTTGTTCTCTACTGCACCTGTTCCCTGCAGCCGGAAGAAGGACGGGCAGTGATCGACGAGGTGCTGTCCGCCGGCTGCGGCTTTGCGCCGGCTCCGATCGGGCAGGAAGAAGCGGCCGGATGTACCGATTTCTTGACCGCGGAGGGCGACCTACGAACGCTTCCTTGCGGCTTGGCCGAACACGGCGGTATGGACGGTTTCTTTATCTCGCGTCTGCGTCGACGCTAGGGCGTGTCTTGTACGCTCATTCATATAGACCCATTCTAACCGAGGCCAGTGGAATCCTCTTCGGGAATTGTCTAGCTTGCATTCGTCCACTTCAGCCATCACGAGCAACCGCGTGCAGAGAAGCGACAGGTTGAGAGCGATCCTTGCGACCGGCGCCGATTCTATTTCGACGCTCAACCGATCGCTGCTCGCCAGCTCCGCCTACAGCGCGACTCTGGTCGGCGGGTCCTGCTCATGGCCCAAGGTCTTGCCGCCGAATCTCTGGCCTGGCGACCCGATAGAGGGGGTGCGTATCCTCGAGGGTGAGCGTTGCGCCGCCAAAGAAGCGGTCTTGCTTGAGAACGGAGGCAACCCCTGGACGGAGGCCAGCCTGGCTTCGCCCGAGCGATTTCACGATTTCGGCTGGCTCCGCCACCTCTCGGCCCTGGGCACGACCGCCGCCCGGGACCGCGCACGCCATTTGATCGAGGCTTGGATCGATGCGTTCGGGCATTGGCACCCGCTGGCGTGGCGGACCGACGTTCTGGCCGAACGGCTTTTCGCCTGGCTCTGCCATGCCGATTTCATCGCCGGGGAAGATGAGGCCTGGCGCGGAAGGCTGATGAAGACACTCCTCGCCCAGCAACGCCATCTCAAGCGCTGCCTTATGATCCCACGCGCCAAGGCCATGACGATTCGCGGCCTCAAGGGCCAGATAGCGTGGGCCGCTTGCGTAACGGGACGGGACCGCGATATCTCTCGCGGACTACGACGCCTACATCGCGAGGTCGAACGCCAGATTCTTCCTGACGGCGGTCACATCGAACGGAATCCCGCTACCCTTGCCGCCGTCCTTCAAGACGTTATCGAACTCAAGGCGACACTTCAGACCAGTCGGAAGGAGGTTCCCGACTGGCTCCAAGGCGCAATTGACCGCATGGTTCCGATGATGCGCACCCTGCGGCATGGGGATGGCGGACTCGCCGTTTTCAACGGCGGCGGCGAGGACAATTCCGCTCGGATCGATGCTCTCTTGGCGCTGGCCAAGGTGCGGGGAAAGCCGCTCACGAGCGCACCACATGTGGGTTTCGTTCGGATGGCCAACGGCCGGACGACCATTGTCGTGGAAACCGGAGGTCCGCCACCTGCGGGCGCCGACCAAAGGGCGCATGCCGGGCTGCTGAGCTTTGAAATGAGTGTCGGTCGTCAACGGCTGATCGTGAATTGCGGCACGCGAGAGGATCACGATCCGCGCTGGGAGGCCGCGCTTCGCGCCACCGCCGCCCATTCCACGCTCGTCATTGGGAACGTCAATGCGGTTGAGGTGAAAACTCCGGGCGGCCTGGGGAGCCGGCCAATCTCGGTGACCGGCTATCGGCGTGAAATCGACGGCCATCTACTCGTGGACGCCCGTCACGATGGATATCGCAAGGTTTTCGGCATGGACTATCGTCGGCAGCTGTTCCTATCCCGTGAAGGCACCGATGTCCGTGGAGAAGAGGAAGTGAGCGGCGGATGCTACGACGCGGTCCCACTCGCCGTGCGCTTCCATCTGCACCCGTCCGTGATGGCGTCACTGACCAACGAAGGCGGCGGCGCCCTTCTCAAGCTACCCAATGGCGGCGGATGGCGTTTCCGCGCCACGGGCGGAGAGGTCGGTCTGGAAGACAGCGTCTATTTCGGCGGCAGCAACAGGCAAAGGTCGCAGCAGATCGTTGTTGCCGCGACGGCAGGCCGCGGGGGCTCCCGCATCAGATGGCGCCTGAGCCAGGAGGCGTAGACTTGTGGCCTGGCCACGCAAACAATATCAGAGTTCCCAGCGCTGCAGACCCGCCGGAAGAGGCGTGTTTCGCCACAGACCCTTGACATCTGCAACGAGGCCGCCGGCTCGAACCAGTCGGTCGAAGGTGGTGGTGTCGAGCTCGCGATACTGTCGATGGGGTACGGCGCCGACAAGGCAGTCGAAAGACCCCGCCGTCTTGAGATCGGAGACCAGCTCGATCCCGTAGACCGTTTGTGCTTCATCCCGATCCGCCAAGGGATCATGCACGTCGACCTTGAACCCTAGCTGCCGAAGACGTAGCACCAGATCCACCACCCTCGAATTGCGGAGATCGGGGACGTCCTCCTTGAATGTCAGTCCAAGAACCAAGATCCGCCGGCGCCCGTTCTCGTTCTCATCGGCCTTCAGGGCACGAGCGATCTCATCGGCGACATAGGCGCCCATCGAATCGTTCAGACGGCGACCCGCGAGGATGATCTCGGGGTGGTGTCCCAGGCTCTGCGCCCAGTGGGCCAGATAGAAAGGGTCGACGCCGATACAGTGGCCGCCGACGAGGCCCGGCCTAAAATCCAGGAAGTTCCACTTGGTCGAGGCCGCTTCAAGGACGTCGTAGACCGACAGCCCAGCGCGCCGGAACATCTGCGTGATCTCGTTGACGAAGGCGATGTTGATGTCCCGCTGGGCGTTTTCGATCACCTTGGCGGCCTCGGCGGTTCGAATGTCCCGGGCCACGAACAGATCGCCGTTGGTGACCGCGCCGTATACCTGGGTCAGAAGGTCGACGACCTCGGCAGTCTGTCCGGCGACGACCTTGGTGATGCGGTCGACGGAATGAACCTTGTCCCCGGGATTCATGCGCTCCGGCGAATAGCCGAGAAAGAAATCCTTTCCGCATTCGAGGCCGGATATTTCCGCGATGTTGCCGCCACAGATATCCTCGGTGACGCCAGGGTAGACCGTGCTCTCGAAGACGACGACACCGCCCGGTCGGATGCTCCGCCCGACGAGCCGGCAAGCCGAAAGGAGGGCTTCGAGATTGGGCCGGTTGGCGGAATCGACGGGCGTCGGAACGGCGACGATGAAAAGGTCGCTGGCCGCCATCTCATCCGGGTCCGTTGTAAGCCCGAGCGCCGACCCGAGCAGGGCATCGGAGTCAACCTCGCCGGTCGAGTCCTGGCCTTTCCGAAGCTGACAAATCCGGTCTTCGCTCGCATCGAAACCCATGACGGGGAAATGACGGGCCAGGGCGAGCGCCAGCGGCAGGCCGACATATCCGAGGCCGATAACGGAAACCCGAGGGTGGTCAGGAGACATGAACGGTATTCCCGAAGAAAGGGGACCCTTTAGCGACCCCTCCCGTCCTTTGTCAACGCCCGGCCCTCGCAGGTAACTCTTCTACTTGCCGGGCGGTGGATGCACTCGTGGGTTTCGCGCCGGGGCCGACATCTGCTATGCCTCCCCGAAAGCTGGATAGCAGCCCCGAAACAATTCTCGGAGATAAGATCTCGATGGCGGAAAACCCGGTTGCCCTTATCGATCTCACCACCCAGCGGGACCGCATCCGCAGCCGGATTGATGCCACCATCGCGAAGGTGCTGGCCCACGGACGGTTCATCATGGGCCCCGAGATCGAGGAGCTGGAGGCGCGTTTGTGCGCGTTCACCGGGGCTAGGCATTGCATCTCCTGCTCCAGCGGTACGGACGCCCTCGCCCTGCACCTCATGGCTCGTGGCGTCGGCCCGGGGGACGCGGTGTTCGTCCCCGACTTCACCTTCGTTTCGACGGCCGAGGTCGTGATCTGGCTTGGCGCGACGCCCTATTTCGTCGACGTTTTGCCGGACAGCTTCAATATCGATCTGACCAGCCTCGAAGTCGGGATCGAGGACGCGCGCAAGCGCGGCCTGCACCCCAAAGGCGTGATCCCTGTGGATCTGTTTGGACAACCGGTCGACTACCGGACCCTGCTCCCCCTGGCGGAACGGCATGGTCTGTTCGTGCTGTCGGACGCGGCGCAAAGCTTCGGCGCCTCCCTGGACGGGCAGCCGGTCGGCCGTTTCGGCGAGGCGACGGCAACCAGCTTCTATCCGTCCAAGCCGCTCGGCTGCTATGGCGATGGCGGCGCGCTGTTCACGGACGACGACGACTTGGCGGACACGATCCGCAGCCTCCGGATCCACGGCCAGGGCACGAGCCAGTACGACAATATCCGCGTCGGCATGAACGGACGCATGGATACCCTTCAGGCCGCAATCCTTCTGGCCAAGATGGACGTCTTCTCGGAGGAGCTTGCAGCCCGGTCGGAGGTGGCCACGAGATACGAAGAGTCGTTGCACGACGTCGTTCAAACGCCCCGCTTGACGGAGGGCGCCGTATCGGCTTGGGCCCAATACACGCTGGTGTTGGAGCAGCGAGACAAAGTGCGGGCAGCGTGCCAAGCCGCCGGTGTCGCCACTGCCGTCTACTATCCGATACCTCTTTCACGGCAGAAGGCCTACGCGAACTGCCCCTGCGTCCCGGGAGGGGTCCCCGTGGCGGAACGGCTTTCGGAGACTGTCCTCAGCCTTCCGATGCATCCCTATCTCGACCAGGCCGCGCAGGAGCGCGTGGCCGCGGCAGTGCGAAAGGGCGTTGCTTGACCCGTGGTTTATGTGAGAGTCCGCAAAGCCTTGGCTGCGGCACGAATAGCCCGTCAACCCGCTTGATTCCCTTACGGAATCGACTTGACGTTCATGTCGTGAACGTCTTAGTGTGCGCGCCGCAGACGGTGAACGGGTCGGCGCGAGCGGTTCCCTAATGTCGCTTACGAAAACGGACTCTTCCGCCTCCGGCGAAGTGGCCGCGGTGGTGATTTGTCGGACCGACGATCCGCCGGTGGCCGGCGACTTCGCCCTTGGCCGCGTCCCTTGCGCGCGGTTTCTCGTGCCCACATCCATATGTGTGCCTATCCGGGCGCTCGGATCGAAGGCGGGTTCCCGATGACGTATTGGTGCGCCGTCCATACGCATGCGCTCGCCGAGAGCAAGGCCGCCTTCCATCTGCGACAACAGGGCTTCAAGGTCTTTCTGCCAAGATACCGCAAGACGCGGCGGCACGCGCGGCGGGTCGAGACGGTGCCCGCCCCCCTGTTTCCGAGATATCTGTTCGTTGCCCTGGACCCGGAGCAGATACGCTGGCGCCCCATCCTTTCGACCGTGGGGGTTTGCGGCCTGGTTCGCTTCGGGGCCAAGCCGGCCGCCGTGCCGTCCGAAATTGTTGCCGCGATCCGCTCCCGCGAGGATGACGAGGGGTATGTGGCGACGACCTCGGTCGCCGACCTGCGCGCCGGCGATCCGGTTCGGATCGTCGCCGGGCCTTTGTCCGACCTGGACGCGCTGTTCGAATGCTGCAACGACAACGATCGCGTCACGCTGCTGCTCGAATTGCTTGGCCGACATGTCAGGGTTCGCGTTCCCGCGCTGGCGGTGGCCAAGCCCAATCTAGCCTGACCGCGCGACAACGCTTCGACACATCCTTCCATAGGAAATAGCATTCACCCGGACGACGTCAGCGCCCCCGCGCGGTGCCATCAGAATTGTTTCCATTTGGTCCGACAATGCTCATACACTCCGGCCATGTCGATCCCGGTTCTCGCAGCCTTTGTCCTTGCCGCGTTCGCCGCGACGCTGGCCGGAACTGGCTTGGCCCTTCGGGCTCTGCGACGGCGCGCGATCCTCGACCATCCCAACGATCGCAGCAGCCACGCCGTGCCGACGCCGCGGGGCGGCGGTCTGGCGGTGCTGCCGGTGGTCCTGGTGGCATGGTCAATCGCGGCGGTGACCGGCCTCGGAAACCCGGAACCGGTCTGGATCGCCTGTGCGGCAGCTCTCGGTCTCGGGGTTGTCTCCTGGCTCGATGATTTGCGTGATCTGTCGCCGCGAACCCGCTTGGTTGCTCAGGCGGTCGCGGTGACGGCGGGCCTTCTGGTCATGGACGGGGAGGGGCAATATCTCGGGGGCCTGTTGCCGCCGGCACTCGATGCGCTGGTGGCGGGACTGCTGTGGCTGTGGTTCGTCAATCTGTTCAACTTCATGGACGGGATCGACGGGATCAGCGCGGCGGAAGGGGCCAGCATCGGCATCGGCGTCGCCCTCGTCGTGGCCGTCGCGGGCCTGTCGGCACCGGCGCCGGTGCTGGGACTTACGATCGCCGCGGCCGCCCTCGGCTTCCTGTGGTGGAACTGGCATCCGGCGCGGATCTTCCTCGGCGACATCGGAAGTGTTCCCATGGGTTACCTGCTCGGCTGGCTCCTCCTCTCCCTGTCCGCGGCGGGGGAGTGGGCGGCCGCGCTCATTCTGCCCCTTTATTACCTCGTGGATGCGACCGTGACGCTCTGCCGTCGCGCGATCCGGGGCGAGGTCGTGTGGCAAGCCCACCGCCAGCACTTCTATCAACGGGCGGCCCAGCGTGGGCTCAGCCATGCCCACGTCGTTTTCGCCATTCTTGCCGCCAATCTGGTGCTGATGGCATTGGCCTTGCTTACCGTCTGGGGGATAGCCTGGCTGAGCCTTGGCGCCGGCTTTCTAACGGTCGTGATCCTTCTGGCATATCTTTCGGGTCGACCTCCATTCCGGGCAGAGGACTCGAGGCGATCGGCATGATGCGGGTTCTGGTCACGGGCGCCGGTGGTTTCGTCGCCGGCCGCGTCATTCCGGTCCTAAGCGGGGCGGGCTTTGGGGTTCGCGCCGCCACGCGAACAGACGCGTTCGTCTCCGGGGGCGAGGGTATTGAAACCGTTCCGGTGGGCGAGATCGGGCCGGACACGGACTGGCGATCCGCCTTGAAGGGTATCGAAGCGATCGTTCACCTCGCCGGCCGGGCCCATGTCATGACGGACACGGCGGTCGAGCCTCTGGCCGAGTATCGGTGCGTGAATCTGGAAGGGACCCGCGAGCTGGCCGAGCAGGCGGTCGCCGCCGGCGTCCGCCGTTTCGTCCATATGAGCAGCGTCAAAGTGAACGGCGAACGGGCAATGCCGGACCACCCCTTTACCGAGACCGACCGGCCGGCCCCGAAAGACGCTTACGGCCAGAGCAAATGGGAGGCCGAAGAGGCGTTGCGCGACATCGGGCGCGAGCGCGATCTCGAGGTCGTCGTCCTTCGCCCGCCGCTCGTCTACGGACCGGGCGTCAAGGGAAACTTCCTCAAGCTGTTGAGCCTGTGCGACAAGGCGCCCCCACTGCCCTTGGCCAGCGCCAGCAATCGACGCAGCTTCATTCATGTCGGCAATCTGGCCGATGCCGTTCGCCTTTGCCTCTCCCACCCGGCCGCCGGTGGCGAGACGTTTCTGCTTCGCGACGGCGAGGACATGTCAATGCCCGAACTCATCCACCGGCTCGCGGTGGCTCTGGGCCGGCCGGCCCGGCTGTTTCCCGCCCCATGCTCCCTTCTGAGAACACTTGCGATCCTGGCGGGACGGCGGGCGACGGCCGAACGGCTGCTGGAGTCGCTGGTCGTCGACGACCGAAAAATCCGCGAAGTTCTGGCGTGGCAACCGCCGTTCAGCGTGCTAGAAGGGCTGACCGAAACGGCGGCTTGGTACGCCTCTCGAAACCGTCGGTAAACGGGGGTCAAAATCGTTTATTCGATGCGCAGGCTGTCGCCCCAGGGCGCTATCGCCTACGCCCACGACATCGTGATGGCGGCGATCTCCTTTGCGCTCGCTCTGTATCTCAGGCTGGGCGACTGGGTTTTCTTCTATTGGCCGGATCTGCTGCTCCGCGGAACCATTACGCTGACGGTGATCGCCGCCTGCGTCTTCTGGTTCATGGGGCTTTATCGCGGGGTTTGGCGCTACGCCTCGCTCAAGGATCTGATGGCGATCACGCGCGCGGTGACGCTCATCATGCTGATCTTTCTCGCGGTCATGTTCGTCTGGACGCGTCTCGACGGTCTGCCGAGATCCATTCCGTTCATTAACTGGTTCATCCTGATTACCCTCATCGGCGGCACCCGCTTTCTCTATCGCCTGTACAAGGACCGGCGCATCGATCTTCGGTTGGTTGCCGAGGGGCGCCGCCGCGTGCCCGTGCTCCTGGTCGGCAGCGGTGACGGCGCCGAGCTGTTCATCCGCGCGGTGTCCAGGCCGCAGGACGCCAACTACCAGGTGGTCGGCATGCTCAGCGAGCAACGTCGGCGGGTCGGCCGCGTGATTCACGGGATCGAAGTCATGGGAACCGTGGAAGAGCTGGACAAGATTGTCGAGCAATTGGCGGCGCGGGGACTAAAGCCTCAACGCGTGGTCCTCACCTATGATTCGATGGACGGCGCGCGCGTTCGCGCCCTTCTCGACGAAGCGACCGCGCTCGGCATGACCCTGGCGCGCGTACCCAGCCTGACCGACTTCAAGAGCAGCCTGGACAGTCGGGTGGAAATCCGTCCGATCGCCGTCGAAGACCTGCTCGGCCGTCCCCAGACTCCCCTCGACCGCGCGGCCATGCGGAATCTCATCGTCGGCCGCCGGGTTTTGGTGACGGGGGCCGGCGGCAGTATCGGCAGCGAGCTCGTCCGCCAGGTTTCGGACTTTGGCCCGGCCGAAATCGTGCTCCTCGACAGCTCGGAGGCGAATCTCTACGGCATCGATCTGGAGCTTTCCGAGCGGCATCCGGATCTGCGGCGCGCGGCGGTGATCGCGGATGTTCGAGATCGGCCGCATCTCGATCGAATCTTCGCGGAGAACCGTCCCGAGCTGGTTTTCCACGCCGCCGCCCTGAAACACGTGCCCCTGGTCGAGGCTAACGTCTTCGAGGGCGTCATGACGAACACGCTGGGAACCGCCAATGTCGCGGAGGCCTGCCGCGCTGCCGGGGTTGGCACGATGGTCTTCATCTCGACCGACAAGGCGGTCAACCCGACGAGCCTCATGGGCGTGACCAAACGCGTGGCCGAACAGGTGTGCCAGGCCCTCGACCTCAAGCGGGCTAACGGCCAGGGCACGCGCTACGTCACCGTCCGCTTCGGCAACGTCCTGGGCTCGACGGGATCGGTGGTCCCGCTTTTCGAGCGCCAGCTTGCGGCCGGCGGACCGCTGACGGTCACGCATCCGGGCATGACCCGGTACTTCATGACCATCCGCGAGGCGGTGGAACTGGTGCTCGAGGCCTCGGCCCTCGGCAGCGAGGACGAGGCCCATGCCGGCAAGATCTTCGTTCTCGACATGGGGGAGCCGGTTCGCATTCTCGATCTCGCCCGGCAGATGATCCACCTCGCCGGCCTCCGCCCAGAGGTCGACGTGGCCATCGAAATCACCGGCTTGCGCCCAGGCGAAAAGCTCAGCGAGGAGCTGCTGCACGCCGCGGAATCCCTGGTGCCGACGCGCTACCAGGGCATCAACCTGGCGGCGCCGAGGACGGCCGACGCGGACCAGCTGAAGATGGCGCTGGCGCGGCTGGGCGAGGCCTGCGCCCGCGCCGACCATGCCGCCCTGCTCGAGGTTTTCGCCCGCCTGGTGCCCGAATATCACGGTCCGGAGGCGCCCGCGCCGCGTGCCGCGGCGGTCTGAGGAGGCCGGATCGCGGGCGACAACCGGACGACAAGATGACGACATCACCACAACATAATGATGACAATGGAGCGACCGCATGTTGTCCCCGATCCGCCGCGCGCTAATCTCCGTCTCCGACAAGTCCGGACTGGTCGAGTTCGGCGCCTTCCTCGCCGGGCAGGGGGTCGAGATCCTCTCCACCGGCGGCTCGGCGGCGGCCCTCCGCGAGGCCGGGGTCAAGGTGGTCGAGGTCTCGTCCCATACCGGCTTTCCCGAGATCATGGACGGCCGGGTCAAGACCCTGCATCCGAAGATCCACGGCGGGCTGCTGGCGGTCCGCGGCAACCCGGCGCACGAGGCGGCGATGAAGGAGCACGGGATCGAACCCATCGATCTCCTCGCCGTCAACCTCTACCCCTTCGAGCGGACGGTGGCCCAGGGCGCCGACGAGCGGAGCTGCATCGAGAACATCGATATCGGCGGGCCGGGCATGATCCGCGCCGCCGCCAAGAACCACGAGTCGGTGACCGTGATCGTCGATCCCGGCGACTACGCCGCGGTGATGGAGGAGATGGCCGCCAATCACGGCGCCACCTCGCTCGAGTTCCGCCGCCGCCTCGCGGCCGCGGCTTACGCCCGCACCGCCGCCTATGACGCAGCCATCGCGAACTGGTTCAACGGCGTGCTCGACCAGCCCTTCCCGCGCCGCCTCGCCTTCGCCGGCACTCTCGCGCAGAGCCTGAGATATGGCGAGAACCCGCACCAGTCCGCCGCCTTCTATGTGAGCGGCGAGGACCGGCCCGGCGTCGCCACGGCCGAGCAGCTGCAGGGCAAGGAGCTCAGCTTCAACAACCTCAACGACACCGACGCCGCCTTCGAGCTGGTGGCCGAGTTCGACGGCCCGGCCTGCGCCATCATCAAGCACGCCAACCCCTGCGGCGTCGCGCTGGGCGACAGCCTCAAGGACGCCTACGTCAAGGCCCTGGCCTGCGACCCGCTGAGCGCCTTTGGCGGCATCGTCGCGGTCAACCGCTCCCTCGACGCCGCCATTGCCGAGGAGATCGCCAAGCTGTTCGTCGAGGTCATCATCGCCCCGGAGGTGGCGCCAGCCGCCCGCGAGATCCTGGCGACCAAGAAGAATTTGCGGCTGCTCCGCACCGGGGCCATGCCGAACGCCCGCGAGCCAGGCATGACCGTCCGGGCGCTGGCCGGCGGCTATCTGCTGCAGGCGCGGGACGCCGCCGTCTGCCCCGGCAAGCTCAACGTCGTGACCCGGCGGGAGCCGACCGAGCAGGAGATGGCCGACCTGGTCTTCGCCTTCACCGTCTGCAAGCATGTGAAGTCCAACGCCATCGTCTATGCCAAGGAGGGCGCGGTGATCGGCGTCGGGGCCGGACAGATGAGCCGCGTGGACTCGGCGCGCATCGCCGCGAGCAAAGCCAAGGACGCGGCCAAGGCGGCGGGCGAGCGGGGAAGCCGGACCAAGGGCTCGGTGGTCGCCTCCGACGCCTTCTTCCCCTTCGCGGACGGCCTGCTGGCGGCGGCCGAGGCCGGCGCGGGCGCGGTCATCCAGCCGGGCGGCAGCATGCGCGACGAGGAGGTCATCAAGGCCGCCGACGACAAGGGCCTGGCCATGGTCTTCACCGGCATGCGCCATTTCCGGCATTAGTTGAGACAGGGCGGATCATCACCAACTGAAGACCCATGTCCCGGAAGATCCTGGTCCTGTTCGCCCATCCCGCCCTTCAGCGATCGCGGGTGCACAAGGCCCTGGTCGCCGCCGTGCACGACTTGGAAGGCGTGACCTTCAACGATCTCTACGAGCTCTATCCCGACTTCATGGTCGACGTGGACCGGGAGCAGACCCTGCTTCGCGAGCACGACCTCATGGTTCTTCAGCATCCCTTCTACTGGTACTCGTCGCCGGCCCTGATGAAGGAATGGATGGACCTGGTGCTGGAGCACGGTTTCGCCTATGGCCGGCACGGCACGGCGCTGGTCGGTAAAACGATGATGGTGGCGATCTCGGCCGGCGGCCGCGAAACCGCCTACCGCGAGGAGGGGCTGAACCACTACACGATCGCCGAGCTGCTGCGCCCGGTCGAGCAGACGGCACGCCTCTGCGGCATGAGCTGGCTGCCGCCCTTCGTCGTGCACGGCACCCATCTGCTCGACGACCACGCCACCGCGCGCGAGGCCGAGGACTACCGGCGCGTGCTGATCGCGCTTCGGGACGAGGCGGTGGACCCGGCGGCCCTGACGGCCACTACGGCATCTTCTTCGGAGCGCATCAGATCGCTCGCATCGACTTGACAGATCCCAAATCTGTCAGCCATGTCTCCGAACAGGTGTCAACCATGTCCCAAGGCTGAACATCATGCCCGCAATTCCGGATGAAGATCAGCAGGTCTTCCGGCTGAATGGCGGTCGTCGCGGCGTTGGTCAGCGGATGGTAGTTCAGTGGGCGCCACCGCATCATCTCCCGGTCCAGCACGACCTGGACCCGGCGTTCCCGGTCGTTGACGAGGGCGAACGGGGTCACGGTGCCGGGATCGACGCCGAGAATATCTTGCAACTGCTCCGGTTTTGCGAAGGACAGCCGGCCCGAGCCGATGGCGTAACGAAGGGCCTTCAGATCCACGGCCCGGTCTTCCAGCGTCACCAGCAGCCAAAGCTCACCCTTGTGATCCCTCAGCAGAAGATTCTTGCAGTGGCCGCCGGGCAGGTCGCCGCGCAGCTCCTTGCTTTCCGCCACCGTGTACACGGGGGCGTGGCGATGCGTCGTCGTCGCGAGGCCCAGTTCATCGAGGCGGGCCAAAAGCTGTTCCGGCGTCATCGGCATGGTGGCGACAGCTTAAAAGGATCCCCGAGGATAGCTCAAGCCGAAGACTCCTTGACACAGGCCCTAGAGTTCGGACGGGCAACGGCGCGTAACAAATACATACAAACCGTTACAAAGAGGGGGTTGCAAACGTTTCTCCAGGGCTTATCATCGTTTTCGCGGCTGAACGCGAGGCTTCGCGGGCGTAACTCAGCGGTAGAGTGCAACCTTGCCAAGGTTGAAGTCGGGAGTTCGAATCTCCTCGCCCGCTCCAGCGTTCTCCGTTGTACCCAGGGCGGAGCCGCCCGGTCGGTCTTGCAGTGATGGCGGTCACTGTCGAAAAGCCGGCTCGGTGGACAAATGGGTGCGGACTTGGTGGTATGAGTCGGTGGTTTGAACCTCCCGTCGCTCCGGAACCGGGGCGGCGGAACGTATGGATTTAGGCCTGTTCCCACCGCAAAGGATTTCCAGAATTGGTTGTCGCAACCCCTACCGAGAAACGGGACACGGGTACGGCTGAGGACATGTATCTGGTCCGTCTCGCGCGCGACCGCTCGGATGCCGGGCGCCGCGCCTTCGCCGACGCAATCTCCGACGTCTTTCTGACCAACGATGGCGACCTGTCGAACCAGGAACAAACCTTGATGTTCGACATCCTGCATCGCATCGTGCGTGACATCGAGGTCTCCATGCGCCGGGAAATCAGCCGGCAGCTCTCGGATCAGGCCGAGATCCCGCACGAGCTTGCGACGGTTCTCGCCAACGACGAAGTCGAGGTCGCCTACCCCATCCTCTCACACAGCAAAGTGCTGCTCGACGAGGATCTCGTGGAAATCGCCCGCAATCGCACCGCCGAGCATCAGGTTGCGATCGCGCAGCGCAAGGACCTCAGCGAGGCCGTCTCCGACGTTCTGGTCGAGACGGGCAATGAGAACGTGGTTTGCGCGCTTCTCAAGAACCCCAATGCCCGTATCACCACCGCCACCATGGAGTATCTGGTCGAGGAATCGCGCCGGGTGAACAGCTACCAGGAGCCTATCCTCAGGCGGTCCGACCTCGAACCGGAGCTTGCCGAGCGCATGGTGATGTGGGTTTCGGCGGCCCTGCGCCAGTACATCGTCGACAACTACAAGGTCGAAGAGGCGGTCATTGACGACGCGTTGGAGACCACGGCTCTTGAGATCATCCGGGCCGGCCCTCCCGAGCGCGTGGAAGGCAAGGCGCGCAAGCTCGCCGCGGTCATGGAGGAAGAGGGCGAAATCGATCCCGATCTGATGATCAGCGTCCTTCGGGATGGCGAGACGCGTCTTTTCGTCGCGATGTTCGCCCGCTATTCCGGCCTTAGCGAATCCATGGTCATGGACGTGCTGTTCAAAACGGGAGGCGAGGGCTTGGCCGTCGCCTGTCGGGCGAACGGCATGGGCAAGGCCTATTTCGCGACCATCTATGCCCTGGTGAGGAGCACTCGGGCGGTGGACGAAAAGGAGTTTCAGCGCGAAGTCCGCGCGATCCTGACCCTTTATGACCGCATGGACGAGAGTTCCGCCCGAAAGGTGGTGGGGCAGTGGCAGCGGAACGCCAACTATATGGCCGCGATTCGCGACCTGAAGGTGAGATGAGGCCGTAACCGGCGACGGCGTGTCCCGGGGCGCCGGCCCGCTTGGCTGGCGATATCCTGTCCCGTGCGTCCGAACGGAGGTGCCACGCAACTATCTTGGAATACCAATCCGCTTGGTCATGGACAGGCGGTTGGGCCTTTGCCCGCAACGATCGGGACGCGTTGGCTGACACCATCCCGCTAAAAAATCGGTCTGCCAAGCCGGTCTAACGGTTTGCATGACGGCCATTTTCGGCCAAACTCCATCGTGACGACAGACACCATGAAAAAACCTTCAAACCTGCCTCGGACGATCCGAAAAGGATTGTTTCCGAGGCGTAACGATTTGCCGAAGCCCGTTGACCTGGGAGGTCACCCATGACTCGTGCCGCCGAGCACAAAAAGCCTGAATTCATCGAGGAAATAGCCGCCGAGGCCATCAGCCGCCTCG
This sequence comes from Rhodospirillales bacterium, assembly GCA_028281785.1. GTDB lineage: Bacteria > Pseudomonadota > Alphaproteobacteria > Rhodospirillales > Shumkoniaceae > JANQJG01. The sequence goes on along the minus strand of JANQJG010000084.1, from coordinate 7,339 downwards.
CGGATGCCGAGGCGCAGGCGGCAGCCTGCTTCATTCGCCAGTACTACGAATGGGTTCCACCGGCCGACCTTGTGGTCCATCGGCGCGACACCCTGTTCGGGGCCGCGCTGGCCCATCTACGCTTCGGCATGCAACGGCAACCCGGAGAGGCCAAGGTCCGGGCCTATAATCCCGATCTCGAGGAGCATGGCTGGACGTCCGAGCACACGGTCCTCGAAATCGTCAATGACGACATGCCGTTCCTCGTCGATTCGGTCAGCGCCGAACTCAATCGCAGGGATTTTGCCGTTCATCTGATCATTCATCCCGTTCTTGAGGTTCGGCGGGATGGCGGGAACAGCCTCGTCAAGATCTTGAAACCGGATGAGGCGGCGGAAGACGGCCTTGGCGAATCCTTCATGCATATCGAAATCAGCCGCCAGCCCGATGCGCGCCTGGACGAAATCGCCGCCGACGTCAGCCGGGTGCTCGCCGACGTTCGGGCCGCCGTGGACGACTGGCAAAGCATGCGCGCCTGCATGCTGGCCGCGATCGAGGAGCTGGAGGCCGCGCCCGGACCGCTGGACGAGGGCGACGCGTCTGAGATTTGCGCCTTTCTGCGCTGGGTTCACGACCACAATTTCACGCTTCTCGGCTATCGGGCGTATGCCTTCGACGGCGAGGCCGTGTCGATGGCGGTCGATCCCGATACCGGTCTCGGTCTCCTGCGCGACCCGCGGGTCTCGGTTTTTCGGGAATTCGAGGATCTGGCTTCCCTCCGGCCGGAAATCCTTGCCTATCTCGCCGAACCCCGCGGCCTGACGGTCGTGAAGACGGACAGGGTCGCCACGGTGCATCGGCCGGTCCATATGGACGCGGTGATGATCCAGCGCTTCGGGCCGGACGGCCGGGTCGTCGGGCAGCATCTCATCGCCGGTCTCTTCACGGCCTCCGCCTATACCATGAGCCCGCGCCAGATTCCGCTGCTGAGGCGCAAGATCGAGCAGGTCTACGACCGCGCCGGCCTGCCGCCCATCAGCCATGACGGCAAGGCCCTCATGAACATCCTCGAGACGTTTCCCCGCGACGAGCTGTTCCAGGTCTCCGGGGATCATCTCTTCCACACCGCGCTCGGCATCCTCAATCTTCAGGAACGGCAGCGGGTCGCCCTGTTCCTTCGGCGGGACGATCTCGACCGCTTCATGTCCTGCCTGCTGTTCGTGCCGCGCGATCGCTACAACACCGATCTCAGGCACCGCATGCAGGCGATCATGGAGGCCGCCTTCGCCGGCCATTCCGCGGAGTGGTACATCCAGCTCAGCGACGCGCCGCTGGCCCGGGTGCATATGTTCATCCGCACCACGCCCGGCGCGATCCCCGACTATGACGCCGATGAGATCGAGGCCCGGCTCGCGGACGCCGCCCGTGCCTGGCAGGACGCCCTGGAGGAGGCATTGATCTCGGCCCATGGGGAGGAGCGGGGCGTCGCCCTGTTCCAGCGATACCGGCCGGCTTTTCCCGCCGGATATCGCGAGCGCTTCTCGACCGAGGCGGCGGTGCTCGACATCGAGCGGGTCGAGGGCGCGTTCTCGAACGGCGCGCTCGGTTTGAGCCTGCGGCGCCCGATCGAGGCGGGCGAGCACCAGATCAGGCTCAAGCTCTATCATCCGGACCGCCCGATCCCACTCTCCGACGCGCTGCCCATGCTCGAGCATATGGGGCTGAAGGTGATCGAAGAGGTGCCCTATGTCATCACACCGCATGGCACGGACACGGATCAGGTGCTGATTCACGATTTTGGGCTCGAGTCCCGCGACGGCGCTCCGATCCCGCTCGGCGACATTCGCGAAAAGTTCAAGGAGACCTTCCGGCGGGTCTGGCGCGGCGAGGTGGAAAGCGACGGCTTCAACGGACTTGTCGCGCGGGCCGGGCTGGATTGGCGCGAGGCCGTGGTTCTGCGGGCTTACTGCAAGTATCTGCGTCAGGCGGGGATCGCCTATTCGCAGGCCTATATGGAGCAGACGATGCTCGACAGCCCCGAGCTTGCGGCTCTCATCGTGCGTCTGTTCCTGGCCCGCTTCGATCCTGCCGGCGCGGGCGACTCCGAGGCCCGGGCCAAGGAGGTCTTGGCGCGCATCTCGGACGGCCTGAACGCGGTGGAGAACGCCGATCAGGACCGGATTCTGCGCCGCTTCGTCAATCTCGTCGAGTCGACCCTGCGCACCAACTTCTTCCAGCCCGGCGAGGACGGCCAGCCCAAACCCTACCTCTCCTTCAAGTTCGACAGCCGCGCGGTCGAGGGCCTGCCGCTGCCGCGCCCGCTCTACGAGATCTGGGTCTATTCGCCGCGGGTGGAGGGCGTTCATCTGCGCGGCGGCAAGGTCGCGCGCGGCGGCATCCGCTGGTCCGACCGGCGGGAGGACTTCCGCACCGAGGTGCTCGGCCTGATGAAGGCGCAGATGGTCAAGAACGCGGTCATCGTGCCCGTCGGCTCCAAGGGCGGCTTCGTCGTCAAGCGGCCGCCCGAGGGCGGCGACCGCGACGCCCAGCTCGCCGAGGGCATCGAATGCTACAAGACGCTGATGCGGGGCATGCTCGATATCACCGACAATCTGCGGGCGGGCGAACTGGTGCCGCCGGTTGACGTCGTCCGCCGCGACGATGACGACCCCTATCTGGTCGTCGCCGCCGACAAGGGCACGGCCACCTTCTCGGACATCGCCAACGGCATCTCCGTCGACCGCGGCTATTGGCTCGGCGACGCCTTCGCGTCGGGCGGCAGCAACGGCTACGATCACAAGAAGATGGGCATCACCGCCCGCGGCGCCTGGGAGTCGGTCAAGCGCCACTTCCGCGAGATCGGCGTCAACACGCAAGCCGAGGACTTCACCGTGGTCGGCGTCGGCGACATGTCCGGCGACGTCTTCGGCAACGGCATGCTGCTGTCGGAGCATATCCGGCTGATCGGCGCGTTCAACCATCTGCACATCTTCGTCGATCCCGATCCCGACGCCGCCAAGAGCTTCGCCGAGCGCAAGCGGCTGTTCGAGCTGCCGCGCTCGTCCTGGACCGACTATGATCCGAAAAAGATCTCCAAGGGCGGCGGCGTGTTCGAGCGGCGCGCCAAGACCGTCACCCTGACCCCGGAGATCCGGGATCGTTTCGGTATCGAAACCGAGGAGGTGACGCCGGACGAGTTGATCCGCGCTCTCCTCAAGGCCGAGGTCGAACTCCTCTGGTTCGGCGGCATCGGCACCTATGTCAAGGCGACGGCCGAATCCCAGGCCGAGGCCGGCGACCGCATGAACGACTCCGTCCGCGTCGACACCTCCGATCTCCGCTGCAAGGTCGTCGGCGAGGGCGCCAATCTGGGTCTTACCCAGCGGGCCCGAATCGAATTCGCGCTGGCCGGCGGGCGCCTCAACACCGATGCCATCGACAACTCGGCCGGTGTCGACACCTCGGACCACGAGGTCAACATCAAGGTCCTGCTCAACGCCCTGGTCGCCGAGGGCGACATGACCGAGAAGCAGCGCAACAAGCTCCTCGCGGACATGACGGACGAGGTCGCGGGGCTCGTCCTCCGGCACAACTATCTGCAGACGCTGGCGATTTCCCGGGCCAAGGACCAGGGGGTCGAGGTTCTCGGCCATCAGGCCCGGCTGATGCGGTTTCTCGAGGCGCAGGGCCGGCTGGATCGCGATGTCGAATTCCTGCCCGACGACGAGGAGCTGGAGGAGCGCGAGGCCGCCGGCGCCGGCCTGACGCGGCCGGAAGTCTCCGTTCTCATGTCCTATGCCAAGATGTGGCTCTACGACGAGATCCTGGAGTCCGACCTGCCGGACGATCGGCGCATGCTCAACGATCTCGTGCGCTATTTCCCCAAGCCGCTTCATAAACGCTATCGGAAGGCGATCGAGAGCCACCGGCTGCGCCGCGAGATCATCGCCACCGGCGTCACCAACAGCATGATCAACCGGGTCGGCGGCACTTTCGTCGCCCGCCTGATCGAGGAAACCGGGCTCGGCCCGACCGACATCGCCCGGGCCTTCACCGTGGCGCGCAAGGTCTTCGGCCTCCGCGCGCTGTGGGAGTCCATCGAGGCGCTGGACAACCAGGTGGACGCCTCCGTTCAGATGGCGATGATGCAGGACATCAACCGCCTTGTGGATCGTGCCACCCGCTGGTTCCTCTGCAATGTTCCCGCGCCCTTCGACGTGAACCATCAGGTGGTCGGCTTTCGCGAGGGCATCGCCACCCTCGCCGACCGTCTCGACGAGGTTCTGCCTCAGGCCGCCCTCGCGGCGCTCCGGGATCGCGCCTGCGGCTATGCCGCGCGGGGCGTGCCCGAGGATCTGGCTTTCCGCGTCGTCACCCAGGTCGGGCTCGTCTCCGGGCTCGACATCATCCGCCTGGCCGAAGCCCGGAAGATGGACGTGGTCGAGGTCGGACGTCTCTACCACGCGGTCGGCGACCATTTCCGGCTCGGCGACCTGCGCCGCGCCGGCGAAGGTCTCGAAACCCAAAGCCATTGGCAGAGGCTCGCCGTCGAGGCCCTGATCGAGGAGATCTACGGCCATCAGGTGGCGCTCACCGACCGGGTGCTGAACGGCGCCGATCAGACGTCGGGAGAGGCCATCAAGGCCTGGGTCTCGGCCCATCGCGACGCCGTCGGCCGGGCAGAGCGCATGCTCGGCGAGCTCTGGGCGTCGGAGATCCGCGACGTGTCGATGATCGCCGTCGCCAGCCGACAGCTTCGCGGTCTTCTCGCCGCCATCGAGTCATAACGGAAACGGAACGGTGCCCGGAAACAAAGGCTCACCGCCCAGGCCCAGCGCGCGCGCGCTGATCGCCTGGTGCTCCTACGACTGGGCCAACTCGGCCTTCCCGACGGTGGTCGCGACCTTCGTGTTCTCCGCCTATTTCGTGCGCGCGGTCGCCGTCGACGAGGTCACGGGCACCGCCCAATGGGGCTATGCGATGAGCCTTTCGGCCATTCTGATGGCGGTCACCGCGCCCGTGTTCGGCGCCATCGCCGATCACGGTGGCCGCCGGAAGCCCTGGATCCTGGTCTTCACCCTCCTTTGCGTCGTGACCAGCTCGCTCCTCTGGTTCGCTGCGCCCGACCCGGCCTACATCCTGTTCGCGCTGGCCGTGGTCGTCATCGCCAACTTCGCCTTCGAGACCGGGATCGTCTTCTACAACGCCATGCTGCCGGAGCTGGCGCCCCCCTCCATGGTCGGGCGTGTCTCCGGATGGGCCTGGGGGCTCGGCTATTTCGGCGGGCTCAGCTGCCTCGCCCTCGCCCTCGTCGGCTTCGTGCAGCCGGAGACGCCCTGGTTCGGCCTCGACCGCGAGGCGGCCGAGCATGTCCGGGCCACCGCCCTGATCGTTTCGGTTTGGTTCGCGGTCTTTTCCATCCCGTTTTTCCTGTTCACGCCGGATTCGCCGGCGACCGGGATCGGCGGGATGGAGGCCGTGCGCCGCGGCGTCTCCACCCTGATCGGGACCCTTCGTCAGATCCGCCGATACGCCAACATCGCCCGGTTCCTGCTCGCCCGCATGATCTACACCGACGGTCTCAACACCCTGTTCGCCTTCGGCGGCGCCTACGCGGCCGGCACCTTCGGCATGGACTATGACGAGATCATCCTGTTCGCGATCGCCATCAACGTCACCGCCGGTCTCGGTGCCGCCGCCTTCGCCTGGATCGACGACTGGATCGGACCCAAGCTCACGATCCTGATCTCGCTGGCGGCGCTCACCGTCCTCGGCACCGCGCTCTGTTTCGTCGAGTCCAAGGCGCTGTTCTGGGCGCTCGGGCTGCCGCTCGGGATTTTCATCGGCCCGACCCAGTCGGCCAGCCGTTCCTTGATGGCCCGCGCCGCGCCGCCTGCGCTCCGGGCCGAGATGTTCGGCCTCTACGCCTTTTCCGGCAAGGTCACCGCCTTTCTCGGGCCGGCGCTGCTGGGTTGGGTGACGGTGGCTATGGATAGCCAGCGCTGGGGCATGGCGACGATCCTGATCTTTCTCGTTCTCGGCGCCCTGCTCTTGCTTCCGGTGCCCGACCCCGCCAGATCCCGGGAATGAACGTAACCTCCCGCGCCCGCCTCGGCACGGCGGTCGTCTTCGCCCTCAACGGCTTCGGCCATGGCAGCTGGGCGCCCCGCCTGGCGGAGGTCAAGGACGGTCTCGGCCTCGGCGAGGGCCAGCTCGGCATCGCGCTCTTCATGCTGGCCATCGGCGCCCTCATCGCCATGCCCTTGGCCGGTATCCTGATCGCGCGTTTCGGCAGCCGCGCCGTCACCGCCGCCGCCATCCTTCCCTTCGCGCTGTCGCTGGCCGCCCTCGCCCTCGCCGGCGGCTGGGCGTCCCTCTGCGCCGCGTTTTTCGCCTATGGCGTCTCTTCCGGGTCCATGGACGTGGCCATGAACGCCCAGGGCGCCGCGGTCGAGCGGCGGCGGCGGCGGCCCATCCTCTCCTCCCTGCACGGCATGTTCAGCCTCGGCGGCATGGCCGGGGCCGTCGTCGCCGGCTGGGTGGCCCGCGAGGGAGCTGGGCTGGCGCCCCATTTCGCCTGGGTCGGCGCAGCGTCCCTGATCGTCGGTTTCGCGGCCTGTCTCTGGATGCTCGGACCCAAGGAGGATGCCCGCGCCGACGGACCGCTGTTCGTGCGCCCGAGCCGGGGCCTCCTCCTGCTCGGCGTCATCGCTTTTTGCGTCCTGCTCGCCGAGGGCTCCGTCGGCGACTGGAGCGCCGTCTACCTCAGCGGCAGTCTCGGCGCGGACACGGCGACCGCGGCGGCGGCCTTTGCCGTCTTCTCTCTGATGATGGCCGCCGGCCGGTTCGCCGGCGACCGCCTCATCCTCCGGTTTGGAGAGGTCCGCATCATCCGGGTTGGCGGCGCCCTGGCCGCGCTCGGCCTGGGCGGCGCCCTGCTGATCGGCCGGCCCGAGGCGGCGATCCTGGGCTTCGGGATGGTCGGCGCCGGGCTCTCCTGCATCTTCCCGGTCACCCTCTCCCTCGCCGCCCGCGCCGGCGACGTGCCGGCCGGCGTCGCGATCGCGGGGGTCTGCACCCTCGGCTATTTCGGACTGTTGCTCGGGCCGCCGCTGATCGGCGTCCTGGCGGAGCTGATGGGCCTGCCGCCCGCGCTCGGTTTGGTGGTTCTCCTCTGCGTCATCGTCACCGTCCTCGGCCGCGCCGTTCGCCGCCCGAACCCGACGTCGTGAACAGGCCGATCAGCCGAGAAACCTGAGATTATGTTGTGTTGTTTCGGAATCAGAACGGAATTTGCCGCCGATATTCCACCGCAAGGATCGGATAGATTCGGCGTCGCCGGTGCGCTAAACAATCGGCC
>JANQJG010000189.1 GCA_028281785.1 Rhodospirillales bacterium | reverse complement strand
TGTGCCTGGCATGGGCACTGGATTGGAGGTGAAAGTCCTCTACGGGGCGAGTTGGTAGCAACCGTGAGCTGAAGGCAACTGCACGCAGTGCCGCCCGTCGTGAGACGCGCAGGGGGCTGACGCCGCGAGGCCGTGTGGGGAAGAAGCCGTAGGCGAACCGCAGCACAGAACGAAAGTGAACTCCTGAGCAGGCCGGTCCGGCCGGGTGAGCGTGCCTCCGAACGCGACGCCCAAAGTCCAACCGAGGCTGGGACGGTAAGGGGAGCGGCGGCGGCGGGACATCCAGTGTTCCTTACCCAGGGAGATCTGGACGGATCCGGGACGAGCGGTAGGCTGGGAGGAGGCAACGACGACCGGCCGACGTCCGTCCAGAAGTCAGATCTCTTCATAGTAGCGAGGAAGCCGATGAAAGTCGGCAGAGCAAAGGGAGAGATGGGTTGAGAAGGACGGTTCCTCGGCAACTGGGTTTTGTGTTCGCCGACAGCCCGGAAGGGGGCGGGAACGACACGTGTTCGGACGCATCCGAACGGCGAGCGGACCTGCTGCACAAAGCGAGAGCCAGAAGCACGACAAGAACCGTCGCCGGGGCGACCGACACCAGGTGTCGGTTGCTGGAAGAGGTGGCGTCCGAAGCGAACCTCGCCCGGGCGCTGCTGAACGTTGTACGCAATAAGGGCGCCCCAGGTGTGGACGGGCAGACGGTCGAACAAGCAGAGGCCATGGCGCCGAAGCTGCTGGCCGATCTGCGCCGTGCCCTGCTGGCGGGACAGTACCGTCCCGGCGACATCCGCCGGGTTTGGATTCCGAAACCCGGCGGCGGGCAGAGGGGTCTGGGTATTCCCACTGTGGTCGATCGGGTGGTGCAACAGGCCCTTCTTCAGGTCCTGGAGCCGATTTATGATCCGGTTTTCCACGACAGCAGCCACGGCTTCCGTCCGGGCCGGGGGGGGTCACACGGCTATCGCGCAAGCGCTGGATCACTTGAAGGACGGGTACCGAACGGTGGTTGATCTTGATTTGGCGAAGTTTTTCGACCGAGTTGATCACCAGCGCCTCCTGGACCGACTGAGCCACCGGGTGGCGGACCGACGGATCATCGGCCTTGTGCGCCGGATGTTGAGAGCGATGGTCGTGATGCCGGACGGCACGAAGATGGCGGTCCGGGAAGGAACACCGCAAGGGGGGCCGTTGTCTCCACTCCTGTCCAACATCGTCCTCGACGAACTGGACCAGGAGCTGAGCCGACGTGGCCTTCGGTTTGTCCGTTATGCCGATGACTGTCATATCTTCGTGCGCAGCGAACGAGCCGGTCATCGGGTCATGGCGTCGACCTGTCGTTTTCTTGAAGGGCGTATGCGTCTTCAGGTCAACCGGGAGAAGAGCGCCGTGCGCGATCCCTGCGACGTTCACTTCCTGGGCTTTCGCTTTGAGTGCAGTGCAGGCAAGGACCCTGAGGTCCACCTGTCGGCAAAAGCGAAGCGCCGGCTGAACGAAATCATCAGGACGATGACACCGCCCAACTGGGGCGGATCGCTCACCAGCTTGATGGATCGTGTCAGCCGCTACCTGACCGGATGGATGGCTCATTACCGCCTGTGTTCGCGGGCGGCCATCAGGGTGTTCGGCGTTATCGACGCCCACATCCGTCGTCGGCTCAGGGCGATCATCGTCCGCCAAAAGAAGCGGCCACGCTTCTTGTTCCGGCACCTTCTGACGCGCGGGGCAAGCCGAAAGGCTGCTGCCGGCGCCGCGTACTGCGGCCGGGGGCCTTGACACCGGTCCAACCGTCCGGGAATGACACGCGCATATCCAGTCGCCTGGTTCAAAGGACGGCTGGTATCGCTCGAAACCCGATGGAAAGACCTCAATCCCCCACTGGTATCGGACCAGCTCTCGCTGGCACTCTGATCGATCGACCCAAAGAGCCGGATGCGAGGCCCGCACGTACGGTTCTGGGAGGGTTGCGCCTTGCAAGCGCATGAAGTCCAGCCGCCTGGGATGGCGGCCGCGGCAAAGCCTAACCAGCAGCCGTGTACTGAGTCTTGCGTGGCGTCCGGCGACGGCCGCTGCGAAGCGTAGACAGGGAGGGTGCAGGCCAGAACGAAAGTGAACGGATAATAGCCCCGAAATCGAACGTGGTGGAAAGCGCCGACCTTGTCTCTCAGTGGGGAAGGCCGCACTCCTGGGCACGACATGGTGAGTGATCAGGAGGCTTTCCGGGGTTCGTACCGCTGGCATGCAACCAAGGGATTTCATGGGAACAAGGGAGATCCACCAGGCTCAGGCGCTTGCCTGTAGGACCGGACAAGTCGGAAGACGAGGAAGGGCCGATGGCCTGGGGGAAGTCGGACTGGCTGATAGTACTCCGCGGTCGGGAAAGCCGGCATCATGGGGAAGCGGCCAGCGGAAGGTGAATTGTTCATGGGAAACATGGGCTCCATTCAATGGGAGATCAGGTCTTCTATACAATGAGAAGATAAACCGACCATGGAAACAGGACTTGAACGAATAGCAACGAAAGCGAGAAACGAGCCGACCCTACGGTTCACTTCTCTGGCCCATCACCTCACTCGGACGCTGATATGGACGAATCTCAATCAGATTCCGAAACACTCAGCACCGGGGGTGGATGGCCAAACCGTGACCGAAGCCAAGGAGAGCTTCGCGGATTGGGTGGAGCCGATGCTCCAATCCGTCCACCGCGAAGGATATCGGGCACCGGACATCCGGCGCGTGTATATCCCGAAGCCCGGCAAGCAGGAGAAGCGCCCTTTGGGGGTTCCCTGCGTCAACGATCGGGCACTCCAACGCAGCACCGCCCAAGTTCTCTCCGCCATCTACGAAGCTGACTTCCTGTCATGCTCGTTTGGCGGGCGACCTGGACGCGGAGCCCATCAGGCGCTGGCCACACTCGTTGAGGCGATCGCCGGCGGCAAAGTGGGGTGGGTGCTGGAGGCGGACCTGAAGAATTTCTTCGGGTCACTGAGTCACGACTGGATGCTCCGCTTCGTGGAGCATCGCGTCGGTGATCCGCGCATGATTAGCCTGATCCGGCGCTGGTTAAAGGCAGGCATACTGGAAGATGGCGAGGTCCATCCGAACGAGGAAGGAACGCCACAAGGTGGTTCGATCAGCGTCATGCTGAGCAATGTGTATCTGCACTACGCGCTCGACCTGTGGTTCGAGCGTGTCGTCAAGCCTCGGCTGCGGGGTGAGGCGTATATGGTCAGATATATCGACGACTTTGTACTGTGTTTCCAGTATCGTGACGATGCCTTGCGCGTCCAGAATGCCCTGTGCAAACGGTTGAGCAAATTCAGCCTGACACTGGAACCGACCAAGACCAAACTCGTCGAGTTCGGTCGATTCGCACACCGACATGCCGGCAAACGCGGCAGGCGGCGCCCGGAAACCATCTATTTTCTGGGATTCACGCTGTACTGCACACGGAACCTGAAGGGTAACTTTCAGGTCGGGTTGCGTACCGAGAAATCTCGGCTACGACGCAGCCTCATGACTCTGCGCGAACTGATGCGGCGAATAAGGCACTTGTCGATCCGGGAACAGGTCTACAAGCTCAATATCGTCCTGAGAGGCCACTACGCCTACTACGGCATTGCCGGGAACTTCCACTCCCTGCAAAGGGTCCATCGGGTGGTAGAACGCTACTTGCTCAAAATGCTTTGCAGCCGGAGCCGGGCTGGTCGGATCACGTGGGACCAGTTCCACCAGTTCAAGCAGCGGCAGCCGATACTGCGACCAAAGCTTCGTCTCTCATACCGGGAGCTGCAAGCTATCGCAGTGTTGTGAAACACCTTCCGAAGAGCGTAGTGCGGGAAAACCGCACGCTACGTTCTGTGGGAACCGGAGGTGGGTGACTACCTCCGGTGACCCGGCGCGCGAGGGAGTAATCCCCGCGCCTACTCGAT
>JANQJG010000073.1 GCA_028281785.1 Rhodospirillales bacterium | reverse complement strand
GTGGCGCCGCCGGCTCATCACAATCCTCCTTCACTGAGAAGAACCGTGAATCACAATCCAACACATCTTGGAAGAAATTTTATGAGTTTACGGCCTAGTATGATGGTTCCGAAGTTCGGCACATCATTGTGTGCCGAACTTCGGAAGCTGAATCACACGAGAATCAATAGGTTCGTGTACCGATTCACGCGAGATTCGATGTCACGAATCTCGCGATCGGGACACTAGCCCGGCCGTCGCGCCGCAGAGGGACGTTCAGCCGTTGGTGGCCAGTTTCGGCGTATCGCCGCCGCCGGTCACCGGCTTGCTCGTATCCTGGGCCGGCTTGGCGTCGCGGTCCTTGGACACGAGATTGATCCCGCCCTTGGAGAAGTCCATCTTCTCGGTCATGCGCTTGCAATGACCTTCGAGGAAGGCGCCCTTCTCGATGGAGAGATCCTCGTGGTGGATATCGCCGATCACATGCGCCGTCTTCGCGAGAATCACCGATCGCGCCTTGATCTGGCCCGTCACGGAACCGAACACCTCGATCATGTCGGCGATCACCTCGCCGGTGATGCTCGCCGGCTCCCCGATCAACAGCTTCTTGCTACGGATGTCCCCTTCGACGGTGCCGTCGATCTGAATCTCCCCCTCGCTGACTAAGTCACCGACGATACGCATATCGGTGCTGAGGATCGAGGGCACGGCGGGTTTGTCCTGCACTTTGCGCGCCACCGTGGTCTCGTTCGTCGTCGTCGTCGTAGTCGTCGTCTTACCCTTGGAAAACATACTGGCCTGCCTTGATGAATTTCATGGGATCCCTAGGGCGTCCTGCAAACAGCACTTCATAGTGTAAGTGCGCACCCGTACTCCGTCCTGAACTCCCCAATATTCCGATCTTCTGCCGGAACTTAATCTTGTCCCCTTTTTTCACAAGAATTTTGTGAAGATGGCCGTATCTCGTTTTAACCCCCGCCCCATGGTCGACCTCGACGAGACGGCCATAATTGCCCTTCCGCCCGGCAAACGTCACGACGCCCGGCGCCGTGGAATAGATCGGCGACCGGTACGGTCCCCCCATGTCGAGCCCGTAATGCATGGCCCATCTGCGGTTGAAGGGGTCACGCCGCTTTCCGAAGGAACTGGTCACGTGATAGTAGTCCATCGGCGAGGTGAGCGGTAGCTTCCTGAGAATCGTCTGCAAGCTTTCCAACTGCTGAAGCTGCTGATCCAGGTTGGTCAGGCTGGCCCTGAGCGTTCCGTTGATGGCTCGATCCGCCTCCTCCGGCACCACGTCGAAGAACGGTCCGCCCTGCTGAACGGTCAAACCGCTGTCCGCGGCGACCAGGCGGTCCACGTCAAGGCCTGTCAGTTCGACCACTTTTTCGAACTCGTCGACCGAGGCCACGGTCTGCTCCGTCAGGCGCTGGACGACGTCCTGCTGCGACACCTCGAGCTGCACGAGGCGGCCTTCGAGGTCCTTGATCTGGCGCCGCATCCGGCCGCCTTCGAACAAGGCCTTGTTGCGCTCGGCGACGACCGATTGCAGCTCCGATTCAACCGAGCTCAGATTGTCCTTGAGCGTAAAGTTGTGGGTCGACAGCCCCTCGACATCCTGCTCAAGCTCCAGAAGCTGACGCTTGAGGTTTTCCCGGGCCGCAACAATGCGCTCGCGCTCTTCCTCGGTCATTCGAAGCTGTTGCGCGACGTTGCTGAGATTTTCCTGTAGGCGCGTATTCTGCTCGGCGAGGCCCTGCATCATCTCGTGGTAGTCTTCCAGGTCCCCGCTCATATCGTTGAATTTCTTCTGATAGTCGGCGACCTCGTTGAGCAGGCTGCGATAGGCGAGCTTGGCGTCGGCGATCTGGTTGTCCTTGGCGGAGAGGACGTGCCCGTGAAGGAAGTAGCTCACCGAGCTGAAGGTGGCCCATCCACCGAGAATCAGGAGAATGGAGGCAATGATGACCTGGGTGGCGGTGGTCAGCCGCAGCTGGCTCAGGCGCCCGTCGGTGCGGAGGATGAGCTGCTTTTCCGGGAACAGGCGGCATGTCAATTGTTCGACGCGCACGCCCAAACTTTGCCCATGATCCTCCGGTCTCATGACTCCCCCTAGCGGTGACCGACCCTAGGTATCTCCCGGACTCGCGTCCGGAATTCCTAGGCGGCGAGGTCTGCTCCGGCATCCCGGTGCGGTCCCCCACCCGTTGTAAGGATGGGTCCAAAACCAACGGAATGGTTCAGCGCCCGGCCTCGCAAGCCCTGTTTTCGCGCCTCAATGTCTCCGACCCGGACCATGAAGAATGGCTGACCAAAAATGGCTCGAAACAGCCCATCTGTAAACCCGGGTCGTGGCTCGATGCCTGGTATTCTACCGTGCATTCTGATAACCAAATCCTTAATGTCGGCCACGAAACCTGTGGACAGGCGTTGAAAAGACGTGGCGCGCAAAGCTCCCCCTCCTCGAAAGACCCCCCTTGCCTCCCCGCCGGCTTGGATTGCCACCTGGTTCGGCGCGGGCCTCCTTCCCGCCGCACCCGGAACCTGGGGCTCGCTGGCCGCCCTGCCGGTCGCTTGGCTGATTCAGGCCATGGGAGGGCGAATCGCGCTCGCGCTGGCCGCCATCCTCCTATTGGCGATCGGAACCTGGGCCACCGATCGCGTCCTGAGAGACGCCGACTCCAAGGACCCCGGCTTCGTGGTCGTCGACGAAGTCGTCGGGCAATGGATCACGGTGCTTCCGGCCGCGCTGGACCCATTCCACTACGGCTTCGGATTCGTGCTTTTTCGTGTCGCCGACGTGATCAAGCCCTGGCCGGTTTCCTGGGCCGACCGGCGTATCCCCGGCGCGGCCGGGGTGATGGCCGACGACGTCGCCGCCGCCCTCTATGCCGCACCGATCCTTTATCTGCTCATCCACATTGTCGGAGTTTGAGGATGTTTCCGCAGGATCTATTGGACGCCGCCGCCACGCTCCTCGACCGCTGCCGGACCGGTGGCTTGACCCTGGTCACGGCCGAATCTTGCACCGGCGGTCTCGTCGCCGGCTGCCTGACGGCGATTCCGGGTTCCTCCGACGTGGTCGACCGCGGATTCGTCACCTATTCGAACGAAGCAAAGATCGAGCTTCTCGGGACCCCGAAAGACGTGATCGAGGTGTATGGCGCGGTCAGCGAGGAGACCGCAAGAGCCATGGCAACCGCCGCTCTCGAACGTTGCCGGGCGGATGTGAGCGTGGCCGTGACCGGCGTCGCCGGCCCCGGCGGCGGCACCCCGGAAAAACCCGTGGGACTGGTCCATTTCGCATCCGCCAGCCCGGGCCGAGAGACCCTGCACGCCCGATTCGTTTTCGACGGCGATCGCGCGGCCGTGCGCCTGCAATCCGTGGCCGCGGCAATCGTGCTGCTGCGACGGCAGGTCGAGGCGGCGACATGAACCGGCTCTGGCAATGTTCGATGATCGCGCTGGCGCGGCGCCCGCATAACGGGCGCAAGACCCTGATGCTCGACATGGAGGATATCGACTATGTCGGCCTCACACTGGACCTGCGCAAAAGCCTCGAAGATCGCGGCGCGCCGACGGCCGTGACGGTCCAGGCCTACCTTCATCGCTCGGAGGAGGATATCAGGGCGCTGTGCGATGCCGGCGCGTTCGTCCGCCTGGTGAAAGGCGCCTTCGTCGGCGAGTCCCGATACGCCTTCTCGGGGCGGCCCGAGATCGACGCCAACTATCGCAAGCTCGCCGCGCTGCTGTTGTCGCCCGCCGCCCGCAAGGCCAGTGTCTACCCCGCCTTCGCGACCCACGATCACAAGCTGATCGGTGAGATCCGGCGGGTGGCCCGGGATACCGGCTGGATGCCGGGTAGCTACGAATTCGAGATGCTGTATGGGGTGCGGCCGGAGCTTCAGAAGGAATTGGTGGCCGCCGGCGAGAGCGTACGCCTCTACCTCCCCTATGGCCGGGACTGGTGGCCCCAGCACCCCCTTTTCACGGGAGGGTGGTACTAGCGGTCAGGCGGGTCGGCGAAAGCCCCCGTAACGCCGCGCTGGTTGCCCGCGCCGTCCTTGCCGGGCGCTAGCCGACCGCGGGTCCCCATAGAGTTCACGCGCCCGCTTCTCGAAGGCGATGACCATCACCCGCACGGCCTCATGGAACAGGCCGCCGATGAGGCGGTCGAGCAGGCGCGACTTGAACTCGAAGTCGACCCAGAAATCGACCATGCAGCCGCCCTCGACGGGTTCAAAGATCCAGTGGTTGCGGAGATGCTTGAACGGCCCCCGGTAGTGGGAGACGTCGATGCGATGCGGCGGGTCGATATCGACCCGCGACAGAAAGCGCTCGCGCAGCATCTTGAAGCCGATGACCATTTCCGCGAGGAAGCCGTCCTCGCGCCGATTGCTCACGGCCGCGCCCACGCACCAGGGCAGGAAACGCGGATACTGCTCGACATCGGCCACGAGATCGAAGAGTTGCTCGGGCGTATGCGGCAGGAACCGCCTTTCGGAATGCCTGGGCATGGCCGGCTCAGGCGGCCCCCCGCCGCTGCCGGCGCGCTTCGCGTAGCTGAACGAAGTCGCGATCAGCGTGATAGGAGGACCGCGTCAAGGGAGAAGACGCGACCAGGAGGAAGCCCTTGCCAAGGGCGAGGCGGCGATACTCCTCGAACTCCTCGGGCGTGACGAAGCGGTCCACCGGCGCGTGCTTGGGGGTGGGCTGCAAATACTGGCCGATGGTCAGGAAATCGACGTCCGCCGAGCGCAGATCGTCCATGACCTGGAGGACCTCCGTCCGTTCCTCGCCAAGCCCGACCATGATGCCCGATTTGGTGAAGCCCTCCGGCGCCAGCCGCTTGGCCTCGTCGAGCAGACGCAGGGAATGGAAGTAGCGGGCGCCCGGCCGGATGGTCGGGTAGAGCCGCGGCGCCGTCTCCAGATTATGGTTGAAGACGTCCGGGCCGGCGGCGATGACGGCCCCCAAGGCGCCGTCCTTGTCGCGGAAATCGGGGGTCAGCACCTCGATGGTCGTTCCCGGCGAGAGCTCACGCACGCGCGCGATACAGTTCACGAACTGCCCCGCTCCGCCATCCGGCAGGTCGTCGCGGTCGACCGACGTGATGACGACATGAGAGAGCCCCATGCTGGCAACGGCGATGGCCAGATTCTCGGGCTCCAGGGTGTCGACGGCGCCCGGCTTGCCGGTCTTGACGTTGCAGAAGGCGCAGGCGCGGGTGCAGGTGTCCCCAAGGATCATGAAGGTCGCGTGCTTGCGCGCCCAGCATTCGCCGATATTGGGGCAAGCGGCCTCCTCGCACACGGTGTGCAGCCGCTTCTGCCGCATCAACTGCTTGATCTCGGTATAGTTCCGGGAGGTCGGGGCCTTCACCCGAATCCAGGCGGGCTTCCTGGGGGAAGGATTGTCGGGCCGATTCCGCTTCTCCGGATGCCTCAAGGCTGCGGTGTCAGTCATGGCTTAGAAATGGACAGTCCGGTTATAGGCGTCAAGCACAGCCTCATGCATCATCTCAGACAGCGTCGGATGCGGGAAGACCGTGTGCATGAGGTCGGCTTCGGTAGTTTCCAGGGTCTTGGCGATTCCGTAGCCCTGGATCAGCTCGGTGACCTCGGTGCCGACCATATGGGCGCCGAGGAGCTCGCCGGTCTGGGCGTCGAACACCGTCTTGACCATGCCCTCGGCCTCGCCGAGCGCAATCGCCTTGCCGTTGCCGACGAAGGGGAAGCGGCCGACGCGGACCTTATGGCCTTTCTCCTTGGCCGCCGCCTCGCTCAAGCCGACGCTCGCCACCTGCGGCCGGCAATAGGTGCAGCCGGGAATGCGCAGGGTATCGAGGGGATGCACATCGGGCAGGCCGGCGATCTTCTCGACGCAGATCACGCCCTCATGGCTGGCCTTATGGGCGAGCCAGGGCGGTCCGGTGAGATCACCGATGGCGTAGACCCCAGGCTCGCCGGTGCGCGACCACTCGTCCGCCACCACATGGCCGCGATCGACGGTCACCTTGGTGCCCTCGAGGCCGATATCCTCGACATTGCCGGTGATGCCGACGGCCGAGATCACCCGGTCGACGGTGAGGTCGAAGGGCTGGCCGCCCTCGGGCGCGACGGTCGCGGTGACGTTGTTCGTGCCCTTCTTGAGCGCCTTGACCATGGCCGAGGTGTGGATCTTCATGCCCTGCTTCTCGAAGGCCTTTCGGGCGAAGGCGGAGATCTCCTCGTCCTCGACCGGGAGGACGCGGGGCAGCACCTCGACCACCGTGACCTCGGCGCCGAGGGTGCGGTAGAAACTGGCGAACTCGATGCCGATGGCGCCCGAGCCGATAACCAAGAGGGATTTCGGCATGGCGTCGGGAACCATCGCCTCCTTGTAGGTCCAGACCAGCTTGCCGTCCGGCTCAAGGCCGGGGAGCGAGCGGGCGCGGGCGCCGGTGGCAAGGATGATGTGCTTGGCGGTGAGGTCGGCGACGGATTTGCCGTCCTTGGCGACCGCGACCTTGCCACTGCCGTTGAGCCGGCCCTGGCCGTCGAACACGGTCACCTTGTTCTTTTTCAGAAGGTGCGTGACGCCTGCGTTGAGCTGGCCGGCGACGGCCCGCGAGCGGGCCACCACCTTCTTCAGATCGAAGCCCAGATCCTTGGCCGTAAGGCCGAACTCGCCGGCATGGCGGAAGGCGTCGAAGAGGTCGGCGGTCCTGAGCAGCGCCTTGGTCGGTATGCAGCCCCAGTTGAGGCAGATGCCGCCGAGATGCTCACGCTCGACGACGGCTGTCTTCATGCCGAGCTGGGCGGCGCGGATCGCGGCGACATAGCCTCCCGGCCCGCTGCCGATGACGATGAGGTCGAAGGACGTGTCGGCCAAGGTTATTCTCCTGTTGCCTGCAACACCTGCGCTCGTCGCAGGGACTGCCAATTCGCATTAGCGAGATCGTCGCCTTAGGGCTTCCACATTGGTCTCACGACGACCTAGCTCTAGTGGGTCCGCCTTACGCGGTTCCCGTGCCCATGGGTTTCCAAGCGCGCTCCATGTCCTCCGGGGAAACGGCGAAATAGGCCGAGATCAGCGCGTCCTCATCGCCACGGAAGCGGTCCTCGCAGTACTGCTTCATAAAAGCTTCGAGGCAGGCAAGAATACCGACGGGATCGATCTTCCACTCCCCATCCCGCACCGCGAACCGGACCAGATAGTCGGTCTCCACACCCTCATACGTCAGAGGGGCGACGACCACGACACCGATCGGCCCCTTTTCCATATCCATTTCGCCGATACCGAACGATTCGGACATGTTTCGAAACATGCCGCATTCCATGGCCAAGGTCACAATCTGTGTCGGTAGAGCCGCCTCCAAATCCTCCAGGGACCATTCCATGCGCATACTCAGAATCGCGAGCCGAGTCGCAAGGGGCTCCTTCCGGAGACCATCCGGATCGAGAATTCTCGCCGCTTCGCGAAACTCCTCTCCCAACGTTTCGGTGTGCCCGAAGGTCATGCTCGGGGTGGACGGCCAGTCCTCCACGAACGTCTTCTTGTACTGGTCGAAGAAATCGTGGACTTCGTCCTCCTGCTGCGGCGCGAGCTTGCCGACGATGCCTTCCGGCAAGGGCTCGCCATATGTGATCGAGTCATCGTCGTCTTTTGACACGCTGTCTCCTCCCAGCTTTAGTCGTCGTCGGGCATGGATGCCTGTCGGTTTTCCGTTGAGGCCATAACGGATCCCAGAACACCAGTTGACGCACCTAATAGTAGCGTTTTAGCAGTGTTTTGCTCCTATCACATGCGCGCCGGTTCGTCGACGGTTCTTTCGTTGCGGATATTCCCGGTGTTGAGCGTTTCCTTCCTCTCGAACATCAGCACCTGGCATTCCTCCTCGGCCACGGGCTGGTGCTCGACGCCGCGGGGGACGATGAAAAACTCCCCCTCCTCCAGATCCACGTCGCGGTCACGCAGGCGAATGCGCAGGCGCCCCTTGATCACGAGGAAAAGCTCGTCCTCGGCCTCGTGATGGTGCCAGACGAACTCACCCTCGAGCTTGGCCAGCTTGACGGCGAAGTCGTTGACCTCGCCGACGAGCTTGGGGCTCCACTGCTCCGAGAAGGCGGCGAACTTCTCGGCGAGATTGACCTTATCCACTCCCCTCTCCTCACAGGAGCATGGTCAGCGGGTCCTCGATCATGCGCTTGAAGGCGGTGATGAACTCGGCGCCGACGGCCCCGTCGACCGAGCGGTGATCGACCGAGAGCGTACAGGTCATCACCGTGGCCACGGCGAGCGCGCCCTCCTTGACCACGGGCCGCTGCTCGCCGGCACCGATCGCGAGGATGCAGGACTGGGGCGGGTTGATGATGGCCGAGAACGACTTGATTCCCATCATGCCCATATTGGTGATGGTGAAGCCGCCGCCCTGATAATCCTCGGGCATGAGCTTGCCGTCGCGGGCCTTCACCGCCAGCTCCTTCACCTCGCCCGAGATCTGGGCCAGCCCCTTGGCGTCGGCGTCGCGCACCACCGGCGTGATCAAGCCGCTGGGAGTCGCCACGGCGACCGACACGTCGACGGTGTCGTAGCGCAGCACCGCGTCATCGGTCCAGGTGGCGTTGGACGCCGGGATCTGCCGCATGGCCAGAGCCACCGCGCGGACGACAAAGTCGTTGACCGAGATCTTATAGGCGCCCTCGCCTTCCGGCGATTTGGCGTTGAGCTCCTTCCGCAACTCGAGCAGCCGGTCGATCTCGCAATCCACGGTCAGGTAGAAATGCGGGATCGTGCGCTTGGACTCGCTCAAGCGGCGGGCGATGACCTTGCGCATGCTGGAGTTGGGGACCTCGGTGTAGGGGGCGACGATCTCCGCCGGGATCGGCGCAGGGGCCGCCACTGGGGCCGAGGCAGCCGGTGCGGCCATCGGCGCGGCAGGCGCGGCCACGCCGGTCCCCGCTGCGATCGCCGCCTCGATGTCGCGCTTGACGATGCGGCCATGGGGGCCGGAGCCGCCGAGCAAAGCCAAGTCGAGCCCGGCCTGCTCGGCCATGCGGCGGGCCAGCGGGCTGGCGAAGACACGGCCGTCGGCCTTGGCCGGCGCCGGGGCCGGCGATGCGGCTGCCGCCGGCGCGGCGGCGGGCGCGGGTTCCGGGGCCTTGGCCGGTGCCTCGGCTGCGGGCGGGGGCGGCTCGGCCGAAGACGCGGACTTCACGGCGGCATCCAGGGCGGAAGCGTCCTCCCCCTCCTCCATCAGGATGGCGATCGGCTTGTTGACGGCGATGCCTTCAGCACCTTCGTCGATCAGCAGCTTGCCGACCTTGCCTTCGTCGGCGACCTCGAGCTCCATCGTCGCCTTGTCGGTCTCGATCTCGGCGACGACGTCGCCGCTCGACACCTCGTCGCCCTCCTTGACCAGCCACTTCGCCAGCTTGCCCTCGGTCATGGTCGGCGAGAGCGCCGGCATCAGGATCTGAATGGCCATAGCGTCAGTTTCCTCCCGCCGTCATTTGTAGCAAACGGACTTGGCCGCGGCCGCGACCTTTTCCGGCTGCGGCAGGGTCAGCCGCTCCAGATTGGCGGCATAGGGCATCGGCACGTCCTCGCCGGAGACCCGCGCCACCGGCGCGTCCAGCCAGTCGAAGGCATGCTCCATCACGCGGGCGGCGATTTCCGAGCCGATGCCGCAGGTCGGCCAGCATTCTTCGACCGTGACGATGCGGTTCGTCTTCTTGACCGAGGCGACGATCGCGTCGGTGTCCAGCGGGCGCAGGCTGCGGAGATTGATGACCTCGGCATCGATCCCCTCCTCGGCCAGCAGATTGGCCGCCTCCAGCGCCACCCCGACCATCCGCGAATAGGCCGTGATGGTGACGTCGATGCCCGCCCGCTCGATCCTGGCCCGGCCTATGGGCAGCACGAAGTCTGGATCGTCCGGCACCTCGAAGCTCTGGCCGTAGAGAATCTCGTTTTCCAAAACGAAGACCGGGTTCGGGTCGCGAATGGCGGCCTTGAGCAGGCCCTTGGCGTCGGCCCCTGAATAGGGCGCAACGACCTTCAGCCCGGGGACGTGGGCGTACCACGGCGCGAAGTCCTGGGAGTGCTGGGCGGCGACACGGGCGGCAGCGCCGTTGGGGCCGCGGAAGACGATCGGACAGCCCATCTGACCGCCAGACATATAAAGTGTCTTGGCCGCGGAGTTGATGAGCTGGTCCATCGCCTGCATGGCGAAGTTGAAGGTCATAAACTCGACGATGGGTTTCAGCCCGTGGAAGGCGGCGCCGACGCCGATGCCGGCGAATGCGTGCTCCGAAATCGGCGTGTCGACCACCCGCTCCGGCCCGAACTGGGCCAGCAGACCCTGGCTGACCTTGTAGGCGCCCTCGTACTCGGCCACTTCCTCGCCCATGAGGAACACCGCCTCGTCGCGCTGAATCTCCTCCGCCATAGCGTCGCGCAGGGCCTCGCGCACGGTCATCGTGACCGTCGTGCCGGTGTACTCCTCCTCGGGCGGCGGCGGCACCGCGACCGGGCCCGCGGCGGGTTGAGCGGCAGCTTCCGGCGCCCGTGCCTCGGGGGCGGCGGCCTCAGGTTGCGCCGCCTGGGACGCCGGCTGCGGCTGCGGAGCGGAAGCGGCGACGGCATCGGCCGCCGAGCTGTCCTCGCCATCCTCGAGCAGAACGGCGATCGGGGCGTTCACGGACACCCCCTCGGTTCCCGCCTGCACCAGGATCTTGCCGAGCACGCCCTCGTCGGCTGCCTCGAGCTCCATAGTCGCCTTGTCGGTCTCGATCTCGGCGATGACGTCGCCGCTTTCGACGGAATCGCCTTCCTGTTTCAGCCATTTCGCCAGCTTGCCCTCGGTCATGGTCGGCGAGAGCGCCGGCATCAATACCTGGATCGCCATGAATTTCCTCTCTCCCCCGGTGTGCGCCGGCCGTTCAGGCCTCGACAAGAATATCGGTGTAAAGCTCGGACGGATCGGGTTCCGGGCTCTGTTGGGCGAAGTCGGCCGCTTCGGTAATGATGGCCTTGACCTCGCGGTCGATCTCCTTGAGCGCCGCCTCGTCCGCCATCTTGTTGTCAACCAGCACCTTGCGAAGGCTGTCGATGGGATCGCTTTCCTTGCGCATCTTGCTGACCTCCTCCTTGGTCCGGTACTTGGCCGGATCCGACATCGAGTGGCCGCGATATCGGTAGGTCTTCATTTCGACCAGGATCGGTCCCTTGCCGGCGCGGCAATGGGCGGCCGCCTCGGCCCCCGCGTGGCGCGTTTCCAGGATGTCCATCCCATTGACCTGCAGGCCCGGTATCCCGAAGGATTCCCCGCGCTTGTAGAGCTCGGTCTGGGCCGAGGCGCGGGCCAGGGAGGTTCCCATGCCGTACATGTTGTTCTCGACGACATAGACCACCGGCAGCTTCCAAAGGTTCGCCATGTTGAAGGATTCGTAAACCTGCCCCTGATTGGCCGCGCCGTCGCCGAAATAGCAGTAGCAGACGCCGCCATCCTCATTGTATCGGTGCGAGAAGGCGAGGCCCGTGCCGAGGGGAACGGTCGCGCCGACGATCCCATGGCCGCCAAAGAAGTTGGCTTCGCGGCTGAACATGTGCATGGAGCCGCCCTTGCCCTTGGAATAGCCGCCGACACGGCCGGTGAGCTCGGCCATGACGCCTCTGGGGTCCATGCCGCAGGCGAGCATGTGACCATGGTCGCGATAGCTGGTGATCAGCGTGTCCTTGTCCGAGGCCGATGCCTGGAGGCCGACGACCACGGCTTCCTGGCCGATGTAGAGATGGCAGAAGCCGCCGATCAGCCCCATTCCGTAAAGCTGGCCCGCCTTCTCCTCGAAGCGCCGGATCAGCAGCATCTGGCGATAATCCCGCAGCAATTCCTCCGCAGTGTAGGGAATCTTGCTCGCCGCGGTCGGTCTTTTTCTCGTCGAGGTCTTACGTGGGGACGCCGACCTCTCGGCCGCGCCGCGCGCCGAACGTTTGCTGATTGTCGCCATGGAGTCTCCCCTGGAAATGGCTGTCCCGGATGCGTCTTCTGAGCGGAAAATAGGCGGCTGCCTTTTCCGTTGCAAGGCATGCCGCTACGAAAACACTATATTAACGTCCTATGAAAAAACGATAAAATAGAATTAACTTGAATTCAGTTAACTCACAGTCATAGGACGTCTGTAGATATCGATACCTTCTTCACGGGCGTCGCGCAAGGGAAACCGTGACGCCGCGCTGGTGCCGTTGTTCCGCGCGGAGCGGCCCGAATCCGCATACGGCCGGCGAGACGCATGCGTCGTTTTCACGCAATTGTCACAGTGCGGTGATAGGGTTCCAGCGCCGACAGCTAAAGGGGGATACAAGAGCCATGGCGACCTATCGCGCCCGGATGATCGATTCGGCGACCGGCGCCGAAGGATCCTATGACTTCGAGGCCCCCGACGACCTGTTGTCCACCACGCCCGTGCGCATCGTCCGAACCTTCATGGAGCATGTGGGCAAGGACCTGTTCCCTCACCAGCATGTCGACTACGAGTTGAACGTCGCGCTGAAGCATTCCGGCCATGACATCGTCACCGCGATCGGCGCCCTGGTCCTGGAGCACACGCCGACCCTGCCTTTCATGGTCATGATCTCATCCAAGAAAAGCGCCTGAACCTCGGAAAGGAATGCGCGCCCTCTCGACGGCTTGACCGGGAGCGCCGACGACCACCCGCCCCCTTAGCCGCCGGCGACCGGAACCGCGACCTCGTTGCGCCGGAGGAAGGGAATCGTCCAGGGCGGATCGTAGAAAAAGGCGACGGGTTCCGCCGTCGGTTGCCAGCCCGAATTCTCAAGCGCCGCCAACAGCTCGGCTTGGCGTTCGGCGACGCTCTCCTCCCCGCCGAAGCCCGAATATCGCAGCGTGGCAACGGTCTGCGCGGGAAGAACCACGAGGCGGACACGGGGGTCGGTCGGCTCCGGCGCGGTCTCAGGGGTATAGGAGGCCGGGAGATAAAATCGCATGAAGATTCCCTGCTCATCCGTCCGCGAGGTCGCGACAGGGGCGGTCATGGCAATCTTCCCGGGCGAGGCATCGGTCTCCACCGGAGCTGTCATGGCAATGCGCTCCTGTGGCCGGTTGGCGCCGGATATGTAGTCAAAAAGAAACTTGAAGGCGGCGTTCCGCCCCTCCTCTTCCGGGCCGGCCGCAACGACAACCTCGGCCGCGAGACGCTCCCCATAGCGGCGCAGCTCGACCGACTCGCCAAGCCGCTCGGTCACCTGATAGGCGGGTTGCTCCGTACCCGACCGAACGCCGAAAACGGCGCATCCGGCAAGCAAGAGCGGTCCAAGGACGACAGGCACGATCCGCAGCATGGCACACCTCGTCGGCGGAGACATCCGATACCGGACCGCACACCGGGGCGGCCGGCACGCCTTACATCTGATACGTTGCTGGAGACAGGATCGGTTCACCGCGAAGCCACGCACGTCCGGGATCATCATTCATCCGAGGTCGGCGCCACGCGGCGCTTGCAGTCGGCTCCGCCAATGGCGATTGTCAGGTGATCGGGTCGAGATCCAGAAAGGGGGAGTTATGCCGGCTGAAGCCATCGCCATCGTCAGCCCGGGCGATATGGGCCACCATGTGGGACGCGCGCTGAAGACGGAAGGCCGCCGCATCCTCACCTGCCTGGAGGGACGCAGCGCACGCACGCGCGGGCTGGCCGAGGCCGCCGGCTTCGAAAGCGTGCCCACGCTCGCCGAGCTCCTGGCCCAGGCCGATCTCGTGCTCTCGATCCTGCCGCCCTCGAATGCCCTGGACTCGGCAAGGACAATCGCCCGGACCATGGCCGAGTCGGGGGCGAAGCCCGCCTTCGCCGACTGCAACGCGATCTCCCCCCGGACGACGCATGAGATCGGCGCGCTGATGGCCGGCATCGGCGCACCCTACATTGACGCCGGCATCATCGGCCCGGGCCCCGGAACCCGTGAGCAACCAACACGATTCTACGTCAGCGGTCCGGGTGTCGCGGCGATGGATGCTCTTCGGGGACCGCATATCGAGGTCATCGAAATGGGGCCCGAGATCGGCCGGGCCTCGGCCATCAAGATGTGCTACGCGGCGGTTACCAAGGGCACCTGGACGCTGCACGCAGCGGCGCTGATGGCGGCCGAGGCGCTTGGCGTGTCACCCGATCTCCACGCCGAGTTCCAGTACAGCCAAGCCAAGGCTTATGCCGAGATGGCGCGCATGGTGCCGCGCCTGCCGCTCGACGCCGGCCGCTGGATCGGCGAGATGCACGAGATCGGCGACACCTTGGACGGCGTTGGCGTCACCCCGCGGTTCCATCGGGGCGCGGCGGAGGTCTTCGAACTTCTGGTGAGAACGCCAGTCGCACGCGAGACCCGGGAGACCGTGGACCCGACCCGCACCCTGGAGCAGGCGCTGTCGATCTATGCCCAGCACCTACCGCCGAACAATAAGGCGTGATCTGCGTTGATGCTTAGGGCTAGAGCTTTTCAGGATTGATCTCAATCATGTGAAAAGCTCCAACATATTGATTTTAAGCAAATACGTCGTCGCGGATTGACTCAATCCGCTCGGGATTTGCTCTAGCCGTCGGCCGCGGCAATCTGGCCGTCACGGGTGAAGCTGGCGGTGGCGCCGAACAAAGAGATGCCGACATACCCCCGCATCTTCAGGACGGCGCCGTCCTGCTCCAGCCACATCTTGGCGTTGAAGACCTGACCATGCCGGGGCGAATACACCTTGCCGTCCACCCATTTGCCGGTGCCGTCATAGGTGAAGCCTTCGAGGAAGACGAGGCCGATGATGTCTCGGTCGCGCAGCTCGGGATCGGGATTCTTCGAGTCCTTGCCGGGCCGCTCCCCCCAGACGATGCGGCCAAAATACTCCTCGCCCTGACGGAAAATCTCGATCTTCCCGTCCCGCTGCTCGGACCAGTACTGGCCGAGGATGGAGTCGGCTTCGCTCGCCATGGACATCAATGGCACCGAGAATATGAATCCGACCGCAAGGGCGGCCGAAAGAATCCAACACCTCAACTTTTCCCCTCCGGTCTTCCCGGCGGTTCGTGGAGCGATGGGACCCCACATCCCTTTCAATCACGAACCGCCGTCAGATCCCTCTCATCATGTTTTCGCGGCTTATATGGTATGTAAGAGACATGCGCCTTATTCACAGTTCGGCGAGCATCCAGCCAACCGGTGCAACCCGAACGATCCGTTCTTCAGGTGGAGAACCCAAGGCGCGCCTTCATGCGGAACGGGAAGCCGTGGAGAAACCCACGGCCGCTTCGACGCCGCCGAGGCAGTTCTCGATTGGACGAGGTCTCCCGCTTCCCACGCAGCACGCGAACGAGTTTCCGCAGGCTGACCTCCCGCGCGCCCGCGCGCCTTGCGGCCGCGATCTCATTGCCGAAGACCTCAAGACGTTCGGCCGGGTAGGCGAGTTGGCTCCGCCGAACCTCGTCGAGACCCATGCGTCGAGTGAAGGCCATGAGCTCGCGCCGACCTTTCTCGCCCTCAAGATCCGAAATGAGATTGGCCGAAGCCCCTGAATGCGCGTCCCACAGATTCGGGCGGTCCATGAGAATTGCCATCGCGCTCGCCTCCAAGTCCAAAACCAACTCCTAAGCTTGGATTAACATGCGCGGGGGGGCGTTACAGTGATGTACTTCACAAGCTTCCAATTTTCTTCGCAGGGCACTGAATTGGCGTCGGCTCGCCGTTGAGCGGAGAGCTTGGCCCCGGCCGGGAGGACGGGAGGATGGTGCGGGTTCCGCCGTCCGTCTATGCTCGGTTGCTGGAAGACGGCTTACAAGGGGTGACGAACAATGGCATCAACAGAGCGGATCAGGGTGTGCATCGCCGGCGCGACCGGACAGGTCGGACGATGCCTCGTGCCGGCCGTCGTCGCGGCCGAGGACCTGGATCTCGTCGCGGCCGTCGCGCGCAGCGCCGCAGGCCGTGACCTCGGCGAGGCGCTGCGCGGCAAACCCCTGGGCCTGACCGTCGCGGCCGATTTGGCGCCGGCGCTCGATGCCGGCGTCGACGTGCTGATCGACTACACCCATGCGGCAGCCGTGCGAGACCACGTGCTCACCGCCATCAAGAAAGGCGTCTCCGTGGTCGTCGGAAGCTCCGGTCTGCGCGAATACCAGCCTGAGGTGGCAACTGCGGCCGAGGTGGCTGGGGTTGGCGTGGTCACCGGAAACTTCGCGTTGACCGCAGCCCTGATGCAGCACCTTGCCCTGATCGCGGCGCGCCACCTGCCGCGCTGGGAAGTGTTGGAGTACAACCAGGCCACCAAGCCGGACATGCCGAGCGCCACGGCAAGCGAGCTGGCCGAGCTGCTGAGCTCGGTCCATAGGCCGGAGCTCGCCGTCGCCGAGACCGATGACGGCATCGGTCCGCGCGAGGCCAGGGGCGTCGACATCGACGGCACGCGGGTGCATTCCGTCCGCCTGCCGGGGTACAACGGCACCTGCGAAGTGATCTTCGCCCTGCCCGGCGAGCGCCTGATCGTTCGCCACGACTCCATCGACCCAGGCGAGCCCTTCGTCTCCGGCAGCCTGTTCGCGGCCCGCGAGATCATGAAACGGACGGGGCTGGTGCAAGGCCTCGATGCCCTGCTTTTCGGCCGGGACACGAAATAAAGCCGGAGCGCCCCGGTCGGCTATTGCCCCGGCTGCGTTTCAGAAGCGGGCGGCTCGGCCATGATGACGATGTCGTCATCGTGACCGTAGTTGAGCATGATCCGGGCCCGCTCCTCGAGAAGGTCCGGGTCGAGGCTATCGGGCCGAAGCAGCCGCACCCTGTGCTCGAACTCGCGGCGCTGCTCCGAAACCTCGTCCAGTTCGCCCTGCGCCTCGGTCACGCGCTGCTTGAGACTGAGCCAAGCGAGAAGCCCGCGATCACCATGAATCGCGTGGTAGGCGAAATAGCCGGCCGCGCAAATGGCAAGGACGGGCCCGACCACATGCCGGGCACGGGACCGCAATTCGAAGATCAGAGCCATGGATGCAGCAGTCACCTCTTCGCTGGCATCGGCTCCCTGGGAGGCCGCAGGTTCTTCTTCACCGCCCGCAGTCAATATCTGTTACCACGCCCGCGGCACAAAGCCAAGAAAGGCTGACCCGAACGTATCATCACGATTAAAAAAAGGGCGGCCTTACGGGCCGCCCTTTGATCGTTGCTATGAACTCGCCAGCGTTCAGAGAAGAACAGTCTTGCCGGCATAGCGGGCTGCCGGGCCAAGCTCGTCCTCGATGCGGATAAGCTGGTTGTACTTGGCCAGCCGGTCCGAGCGCGAGAGCGAGCCGGTCTTGATCTGCCCGGCATTGGTGGCGACGGCGATGTCGGCGATGGTCGCATCCTCGGTCTCGCCCGAGCGGTGCGAGATCACCGCCGTATAGCCGGCCTTGTGCGCCATCTCCACGGCCTCCAGGGTCTCGGAGAGCGTGCCGATCTGATTGACCTTGACCAGGATCGAGTTGCCAACGCCCTTGTCGATGCCGTCGGCGAGGCGCTGCGGATTGGTGACGAAGAGGTCGTCGCCGACGAGCTGGATCCTGTCGCCGAGCGCGTCGGTCAATACCTTCCAGCCGTCCCAATCGTCCTCGGCGAGGCCGTCCTCGATGGAGACGATGGGATAGCGCGAGACAAGACCCTCGTAGTATTCGGTCATGCCGGCGGCATCCAGGGTTTTGCCCTCGCCCTCGAGCTCGTACTTGCCGTTCTTGAAGAACTCGCTGGAGGCCGCGTCGAGGGCCAGCACCACGTCCTCTTCAGGCTTGTATCCGGCCGCCTCGATCGCCTTCATGATGAAGGAGAGCGCCTCCTCGGAGCTGCCGAGCGCCGGCGCGAAGCCGCCCTCGTCACCGACATTGGTGTTATGGCCGGCATCCTTGAGCCCTTTCCGCAGGGCCTGGAAAATCTCCGCCCCCATGCGCACGCCCTCGGCGATGGAACCGGCGCCGACCGGCATGATCATGAACTCCTGGATGTCGACGGGATTGTCGGCATGGGCGCCGCCATTGATGATGTTCATCAGCGGCACCGGCAGCAGCCGCGCGTAGGTACCGCCGATATAGCGGTAGAGCGGCAGCCCGGCTTCCATCGCGGCGGCCTTGGCGACGGCGAGGCTGACCCCGAGGATCGCGTTGGCGCCGAGCCGGCTCTTGTTGGGCGTGCCGTCGAGGTCGATCATCGCCTGATCGATGAGGAGCTGATCCTCCGCCTCCATGCCGGACAGCGCCTCGTAGATCTCGCCGTTGACGGACTCGCAGGCCTTGAGCACGCCCTTGCCGCCATAGCGCGAGGCATCGCCATCGCGCAGCTCGACCGCCTCATGGACACCGGTGGAGGCACCCGAGGGTACCGCCGCCCGTCCGGCGGCGCCGGTTTCGAGCGTCACCTCGACCTCGATGGTCGGATTGCCCCGGGAGTCCAGAATCTGCCGCGGTTGGATATCGATAATGGCCGTCATGTTTCTCTTCCCCTCCTTTGGATCTAAGCGGGGATCGGCCGTGCCTTCGCCAGCCGGTCCAGTTCAATTAAAACATCAAGTAAATCCGGTAGCTCTTTTAAAGAAATCATGTTCGGGCCGTCGCTGAGCGCGGTGTCGGGATCGGGATGGGTCTCGATGAAGACCGCGGCGACGCCGACCGCAACCGCGGCCCGGGCAAGGACCGGCGCGAACTCCCGCTCGCCGCCGGAGGACGTGCCCCGTCCTCCCGGTTGCTGCACGGAATGGGTGGCATCGAAGACCACCGGGCAGCCGGTGCGAGCGAGAATCGGCAGCGACCGCATGTCCGTGACCAGGGTGTTGTAGCCGAAGCTGGCGCCGCGCTCGCAGAGCAGGACATCACGGTTGCCCGTGCTCTCGACCTTCTTGACCGCGTTCGCCATGTCCCAGGGAGCCAGGAACTGCCCTTTCTTGATATTGACGGGCCGCCCCGTGCGCCCCGCCGCCAGCAGCAAATCGGTCTGGCGGCACAGAAAGGCCGGGATCTGCAGGACGTCCACCACCTCGGCCACGGCCTCGCATTGTTCCGGCGCGTGCACATCGGTGAGCACCGGGCAGCCCACGGCCTTGCGGATCTCTGCGAACACGGGCAAGGCCTCGTCCAGGCCGAGCCCCCGCGCGCCGTCCAGGCTGGACCGGTTGGCCTTGTCGAAGGAGGTCTTGTAGATCAGGCCGAGGTTCCTCTCCGCGGCGATCCCGGCCAGGGCCCGGGCCGTCTCCAGGGCCAGAGCCCGGCTTTCCATCACGCAGGGGCCCGCGATCAGCGCCATCGGCCGATCGTTGCCGAGGGTCACCTCACCGATATGCACATGGCGGGGCTCGGTCATCGCCGCAACTCGACACTCAGACGAGCCGCGCCTGATCGATCGCGGCGCGAATGAAGGAGGTGAACAGCGGGTGCGGCGCGAAGGGCCGCGACTTCAGCTCGGGATGAAACTGCACGCCGACGAACCAGGGATGGTCCAGGATCTCCACCACCTCGGGCAGGATCCCGTCCGGCGACTTGCCGGAAAAGACGATACCCGCCTTGGCCAATCGGTCCTCATAGATCGGATTGACCTCGTAACGGTGGCGGTGCCGCTCGTGGATCACATCCTGGTCGTAGATCTCGTGGACGAGGCTTCCGTGCGCGAGGTGCGCCTCATAGGCGCCGAGCCGCATGGTGCCGCCGAGATCGCTGTCCTTGGAGCGATGCTCGACGATGCCGTCATGTTCCCATTCGGTCATCAGGCCGACGACGGGCTCGGCGCATTCGCCGAACTCGGTGGAGCCGGCGCCGTTGATCCCGGCCACGTGGCGGGCCGCCTCCACCACCGCCATCTGCATGCCGAAGCAGATCCCGAAATAGGGCACGCGCCGCTCCCGCGCGAACTGCACCGCCGCGATCTTGCCCTCGCTTCCGCGTTCTCCGAAGCCGCCGGGCACGAGGATCCCATTCACGGAATCCAGGTAGGTGACTGCGTCCTCGCGCTCGAAGATTTCGGAATCGATCCAGTCCAGATTGACCCGCACGTGATTCGCGATGCCGCCATGGGTCAGCGCCTCGCCAAGCGATTTGTAGGCATCCCGGAGACCGGTATACTTGCCGACGACGGCAATGGTGACCTCTCCCTCCGGCTTGGTCTGGCGCTCCGTCACCTCGTGCCAGCGGCCAAGATCCGGCGGCTGGGTCTCGAGTCCGAAATGCCGGCAGACCTGCTCATCGAGTCCGGCGTCATGATATGTAATGGGCACGCGGTAGATCGTGTCCACGTCGAGGGCGGGGATCACGGCCTCCCGACGAACGTTGCAGAAAAGCGCGATCTTGCGTCGCTCCCCTTCCGGCAGCGGGCGGTCGGCCCGGCACAGCAGCACGTCGGGCTGGATCCCGGCGCCCTGCAGTTCCTTGACGGAGTGCTGTGTGGGCTTGGTCTTGAGCTCGCCCGCCGCGGGGATATAGGGCAGCAGCGTGACATGCATGAACATGGTCCGCTCCGGACCAAGCTCGTTGCCGAGCTGGCGAATCGCCTCGATGAAGGGCAGCCCTTCGATGTCGCCGATGGTGCCGCCGATCTCGCACAGTACGAAGTCCTCGCCGTTGAGATCGCCGAGAACGAACTCCTTGATGGCATCCGTGATGTGGGGAATGACCTGGATCGTCGCCCCGAGATAGCTGCCGCGGCGCTCGCGCGCGATCACGTCCGAATAGATCCGGCCCGTCGTGACGTTGTCGCTCTGGCGGGTCGAGATCCCCGTGAAGCGCTCGTAATGCCCGAGGTCGAGATCCGTCTCCGCGCCATCGTCGGTGACGTACACCTCCCCGTGCTGATAGGGGCTCATGGTGCCGGGATCGACGTTGATGTAAGGATCGAGCTTGCGCAGGCGCAGTTTGAAACCGCGTGCCTGAAGGACGGCGCCGAGGGCCGCCGCCCCCAGGCCCTTGCCCAGGGACGAGACCACGCCTCCCGTAATGAAGATGAAGCGCGTCATTGATGAAGCGGTCCGCTCTCCGATGTCGTGATCCAAAGAAGAGAGGCGGCTCGCCGCCGCCCCTTGGTGAAGTCGATTGCGGTTGTCATCCCCGCCGGCCGCTTAAGGGGCCAAGGGGACGCTCGGTCCCTCCGGTTCGGCGGGCTGTTCCGGGACCGGCGCCGGAGCGGTCACCGCCGGCGACTGTTCGTCGAGGATCGACTGCGGTTCCCGATCGCTGCTCCCGAGGATGGCCAGCGCCAAGCTGGTGACCATGAAGCAGCCGGCCAGTATACCCGTCGTTCGGGTCAGCAGGTTGGCGGCGGACCGGCCGGTCATGAAGCCACCCATGCCGCCTCCGCCACCGCCGCCAATCCCGAGCGCGCCACCCTCGCTACGCTGCAGCAGCACCGTACCGACCAGCGCGATTGCCAGGAGCAGATGAATGACCAGTAAGACCGTCATACCGAGCCAATGCGTTCAAATGCACGAGAGCCGACAGCTCGCCCCCGCCGTCGGCGCTTCCGGCTATTTAGACCCTGAAACGCCGCGTGGCTAGAGGCAACTTTGGGCGACCGTCCAAAAATCCTCGGCCTTCAGGCTGGCGCCACCGATCAGCCCGCCGTCCACATCGGGTTGAGCGAGCAGCTCCTTCGCGTTCTTCGGATTCATCGACCCGCCATAAAGCACGCGAACGGCGTGGCCCTCGGCCTCGCCCAGAGCCTTGACCAGCTCGGCCCGAACCAGCGCATGAACCTCCTGGGCCTGGGCGGGCGTGGCGGTGCGGCCGGTTCCGATGGCCCAGACGGGCTCGTAGGCGATCACCGTATTCTTCGCGGTGGCGCCGTCGGGCAGCGACCCCTTGAGCTGACGGCGGTTCACCGCGAGGGTCTTGCCGCCGTCCCGTTCGGCCTCGGTTTCGCCGATGCAGACGATCGGGATAAGTCCGGCGGCGAGGGCCGCCTCGGCCTTGGTCTTCACGAGATCGCTTTTCTCGCCGTGATTGCTGCGCCGCTCGGAATGCCCGACAATCACATACTTGCACCCGAGGTCGGCGAGCATGGTGGCGCTGACATCACCGGTATGCGCACCCTTCTCGGCCATATGGCAGTCCTGGCCGCCAAGGCGGATTCCGGACCCTTTGACCGCTTCCGCGACCAGGGGAAGCAGTGTGTAAGGGGGGCAGACCAGCAGGTCGAACGGCGGGCGCGTTCCCTTGGTCTTGGCCATGCGCCGCGCCAGTGCCGAAGCCAAGGCGCGGCCATCCTTGCGGAGGCAGTTCATTTTCCAGTTGCCGGCAATCAAGAAACGTCGCGTCTTGGCCATGGGAAATCCTTCAATTTTTCTTACTGGTGGACAGCGGCCGGAAAAATATTGCGCCTGTTTAGAGCATTATCGAACCAAATGGAACATCGGTTAGAGACCCAACCCGGGGAGAAGACGAGCGGCGGAGCGCCGTTTGACGGTTGCCCGGCCATCTGGCCGCTTTTATCATGCGCGCCCGCGCCACATATTCTGAGCCGAGTCGTTGCATTCGACGCGGCCCGAAAGTCGGCGCCGGTCCGGTTCACAGAGGCCCATCATGCTTAACGCCATTCGCAAGCGCTCCGCCTCCATCCTGATCAAGTCCCTGCTCGGCCTGCTCATCTTGAGCTTCGTCGTGTGGGGTGTCGGCGACTATGTGGGTGGCCGCGTGGCCAATCAGCCGGTCGTCGAGGTCGGCGACATTGGTATCGGACCGCAGCAGTTCAGCTATGAATACCGGCAGGACATCAACCTTTTCGAGAGTCGCCTCGGTACCCGCCTTACGCCCGACCAAGCCCGCGCCTTCGGCATCGTTCAAGGCACGCTGAGCCGCGTGATCAACGAAACGCTGTACGATCTCGGTTCGGATTCCCTCGGAATGGTGGTGAGCGATGACGCGATCGCCACAAACATCCGCGCCGACAGTTTGTTCCAAGACGAGTCGGGCAGGTTCAATCGCGCGCGATTCGAACAGGTTCTGGCTGCCAGCGGCCTGACCGAACAGGGCTATGTCCAGGAACTTCGTCGCACGATGACCCGCATGCATCTGGCGGGAAGCGTGGATGCCGGAATCACCGTCCCCCGGACGCTGGTCGACAGCATCTATCGCCATCTTCGGGAAACGCGGGTGGCCGAGACGATCAAGATCAGGGACTCCGACATGGTGCTGGAAAGGGAGCCCACGGAAGAGGAGCTTGTATCGTTCCACGCGGCACATCCTGACAGCTTCACCGCGCCCGAGTACCGGAAAGTGACCTATATCAGTCTCCAGGCCGCGGAGTTGGTTGACGAGGTCAATGTTTCCGATGAGGAGCTCGCCGATCTCTACGATCAACGGCGCGACGAGTTCGACCTGCCCGAACGCCGAGAGGTCAGACAGATCGTCACCGAAAGCCGCGAAACCGCGGAGAGCGCCCGACAGCAGATTCTAGAAGGCCGCGATTTCCTCGAGGTCGCACAGGAGGTCGCCAATATGGACGCCGAGACCACGGATCTCGGCGAGGTGACTCGCGACCGGCTGCTCTCAGAACTCGCGGACGCGGCATTCGCCCTTTCGGTCAACGGGGTAAGCGAGCCCGTGGAAAGCCCCCTGGGATGGCACATCCTGCGTGTCGAGAGTATCCTGCCGGGCCGCCAGCAGACGCTGGAAGATGTTCGTGACATCCTCACCGAAGAAATCGCGGCCGAGAAATCGATCGATGCCCTCTTCGAGTTGAGCAACCGTCTCGAAGACACGCTCGGTGGCGGCGCCACCCTGGAGGAGGGGGCAAGCCAGACCAATCTTCCGATCCGCGTGATCGACGCGATCGATCAAAGCGGACGTGACCCGCAGGGGTTGACGGTCTCGGATCTGCCGCCGGGCGACCGTTTTCCGCGGACGCTCTTCGACACCCCCGAAACCGAGGAGAGCCTGCTTACCGAGGCCGGGCCCGAGGGGTATTTCATCCTTCGCGTGGACGAGATCACCCCGAGTGCCTTACGTCCCCTGGAAAGCGTGCGCCAGGACGTGGCCGAGGCCTGGAAGGCAGAGAGGCGGGCCGAGGCGGCGAAGGCGGCCGCGGAAGGCATTGTCGAACGGGTTGCCAGCGGCACCGAGCTCTCCTCGATCGCAGCCGAGCGGGGCAGCGACGCCGTGACAACCGCGCCCTTCGATCGCGCCGGTTCCGGCGGCGATCACGGCTTGCCGCCGGGCGTTGTTCAGGACCTCTTCGAAGCCAAGCAAAGGGATGCGTTGACGGGGCGGACCGGAGACGGCTATGTGGTCGCCCGGCTGGTGGAGATCCGGCCTGCCACGCCGGGAACCGATCCCGACGGCATGACAGCGGTCGAACGGCAGTTGTCCTCAAGTATTCGCGGCGACCTCCAGGCTCAGTTCAGCTTGGCCCTACGCGACCGCTTCCCGGTTTCGGTCAACGAGGCCCTTCTTCAAGAGCTGTTCTGATCGGCGCGTAAAATGCAGGTTCAACCCGACTTCGAAGAGTTCAGGCACGCCTATGACGCAGGCCGGCCGCAGGTGGTCTGGACCTCGCTGATCGCCGACCTGGAGACCCCGGTTTCGGCCATGTTGAAACTGGCGGACGGCCAACCCAACAGCTTCCTGCTCGAATCCGTGGAGGGGGGCACGATCCGCGGACGCTACTCCTTCATCGGGATGAAGCCGGACCTGATTTGGCGGTGCTTCGGAGACCGAGCCGAGGTCAATCGACAGGCGCGGTTCGGCTATGACGAGTTCGAACCGTGCGAGGGAGGCGCCATCGACTCCCTGCGCCGCCTGGTCGAGGAGTCGCGCATCGAGCTGCCGCCCGGCCTGCCGCCGATGGCGGCCGGACTGTTCGGCTATACCGCGTACGACGTGGTGCGCCTCGTCGAGCGCCTGCCGGAAGCGAACCCCGACAAGCTGGGCGTGCCGGATGGCATTTTCTTGCGCCCGACCGTGATCGCCGTGTTCGACGGGATCGAGGAGATCGTCACCGTGGTGACCCCGGCTCGTCCCGAAAACGGTATGGATGCGCGTGCCGCCTATCACCTTGCGCGCGAGCGCCTGGGCGATGTCGTGGGACATTTCGGCCGCGCCCTGCCCTACGAACGTGAAGCCGCCGAGGAATTGGCCGAGCTGCCGAACCCTAAATCCAACATGAGCCGCGAGCAGTTCCACGAGATGGTTCGTCAGGGTAAGGAATACATCCTCGCCGGGGACATCTTCCAGGTCGTGCTCTCCCAGCGTTTCGAGCTGCCCTTCCGGCTTCCGCCCTTCGCTCTCTATCGCTCGCTGAGGCGGCTCAATCCGTCGCCCTTTCTTTTTTTCCTCGACTTCGGCGGCTTCGCCATCGTCGGTTCGAGCCCGGAGATCCTGGTACGGGTGCGGGACGGCAAGGTGATCGTCCGCCCCATCGCCGGAACCCGCCCGCGCGGCGCCGACAGCGCCGAGGACCAGTCGCTGGGCCGGGACCTGCTGGCCGACGCGAAGGAATGCGCCGAGCATCTGATGCTGCTGGATCTCGGCCGCAACGATGTCGGCCGCGTGGCGGAGGTCGGCTCGGTCCAGGTAACCGAGCAGATGGTGATCGAGCGGTACTCCCATGTCATGCACATCGTCTCCAATGTCGAGGGGCGGCTCGACCCGAAGCACGACGCCCTGGACGCGTTGTTCGCCGGCTTCCCTGCCGGCACCGTGTCGGGCGCGCCGAAGGTGCGGGCGATGGAAATCATCGACGAACTCGAACCCCACCGGCGCAGCGTCTATGCCGGCTGCATCGGCTATTTCGGGGCCAACGGCGAGATGGACACCTGCATCGCCCTGCGCACGGGCGTGGTCAAGGACGGGAAGATGTTCGTCCAGGCCGGCGGCGGCATCGTTGCCGACAGCGATCCCGAAGCCGAGTACCAGGAAAGCTGCAACAAGGCCCGGGCGCTGATCCGGGCGGCCGAGGAGGCCGTGCGCTACGCCACGCGCAACGGTTGAGCGCGCGTTTTATGCGTTATGTATGTCCCATGGATGAGGTCGGACGCGAGGTCGTGTCGTAGAGCGCCCGCGCAAGTATGCCGCGATAGGCGGCCGCCGCATCGTTGACGATCTCGAAGATGGCCGTGTAATCCTCCGCCGCGCGGGGTCGGATCATGATCTCCACGCCCTTGACTTCCTTTAGAGCATCGCGGGATGAGACGAGAAACGATAGAGCGTTTCGTGGAAATACGTCTCCCCCGGCCTGAGGACGGTTGAGGGAAAGTCAGGCCGGTTCGGCGAGTCCGGAAAATGCTGCGTCTCCAAGCAGAGTCCGGCGCCAGGCCCATAGGGGACGCCGCCCTTGCCGAAAAGGCTGCGATTGAGCTTGAAGCCCGAATAGAACTGCATGCCGGGTGCCGTGGTGTGCACTTCCATGACCCTCCCTGAACGCGGATCACGAAGAATAGCGGCGGGCCGAAGGGTTCCGGCCTCCCCATTGACCACGAAATTCATGTCGAAGCCCCCGACCTCTTCGCCCAGACGTTCGGCATCGCGGCCGATCCGCTTATCGACCGTGAAGTCGTACGGCGTGCGCAAGACCGGCTTGATTTCGCCGGTCGGAATGTCGCCGCGGCCGGTCACGGTGAAGCGCTCGGCGTCGATCCTCAGCCAATGCTCCAGAATATTGCCGGAACCGTGCCCCCCAAGGTTCCAATAGGAATGGTTGACGAGATTGACAACGGTGGGGCGATTGGTCGTCGCCACGAATTTGAGGCCGAGGCCGTTGTCGTTCGAAAGCGCGTAGGTGGCGGTAACCTGGAGATCGCCGGGATAGCCCTCGTCACCGTCCGGCGACAGCAGGGAAAGCCGAAGGGACACGCCCTCCGCGTCCTCCACCGGCTCGGCCGACCAAACAGCTTTGTCGAAGCCCTTCCTCCCGCCATGGAGGTGATTTTTCCCCTCGTTGCGGTCGAGCTTGTAGACCTCGCCATCCAGTGTGAAGCTCCCATCGGCGATCCGATTGGCAAACCGCCCCACGATCGCGCCGAAATAGGGATGCCGGGCGAGGTAGGGCTCCAGCGAGTCGAACCCCAACACGACATCGGCCGTCTTTCCCTCGTTATCGGGGACATGCAGTTCGGTGAGGATACCACCATAGTTGGTGATGCGGGCGATCATGCCGCCATCATTGGTCAAGGAGAACAGCTCGACCGGCTCACCGTTCGCTTCGCCGAATGCCTCCCGATCGATCTTCGCCATGGTCCCCTCCCCTCCAGTCAGATCCTTCGTTCGGCTCCATCGCGCCGTCAGCCAGAAGCATGCCCGCCATACTCGAAGCCGGCGTCCTCAACGGCTTGACGAATCATGGCCTCGTCCTCGAGCCGGCCTATGGTCACCGTGCCGCCGGCCAGATCAACCGCGACCTCGGCGCCGGGCGCGGCGGCCGTGATCGCATTGGTGACCGCGTTGACGCAACCCTGACAGGTCATTCCGGATACCCGATAAGTGCGAGACATCGCACATTTCCTCCCCAATCAAGAAACGAATGGATGCTGGAAGCTTCTTACCCCGCCTCCCGCCGCAGCCCTTTCCGGACAATGGCGGAAAGCGGCGCCAGAACCAATCCCTTTTCCTGCATGGAGGGCAGCCAACGGGACAGGGCGGCCAGCGTGGCGTCGCGCGGATGGCCGATCGCGATCGCATGGCCCTGTTCCCGCGCCAGTGCCTCGACCTGCGCGAGCCGGGCCGTCACCGCCTGCACGTGGTTGACGTTGTCGAGGAAGACATTGCGAACCGCCACCGGGACGCCGAACTCGCCGGCTACCGCAGAGGCGACCGATCCAGGCGTTGTCCGCGAATCGAGAAACAGCAATCCGCGTGTCCCGAGTTCGCTCATGACCACCCGCATGCCCTCCGGGTCGGCCGTGAATTTGCTTCCCATATGGTTATTGATGCCAACGAAGCCGCGAAAGCGGTCCAGGCCCCAGGCCAATCGACGCCGAATCTCACCGGGCGAGTCGCCCACGCGCAAGACGTTGGGGCCGGGATCGACGTCGGCCCCGGTCGGTTCCATGCCGACATGAAGAAGCAGCTCATGGCCGGCGGCACGCGCCGCCGCCGTCTGCCCGTCCAGATCCTCGGCATAGGTCAGAAAGGACAAGGTCAAGGGACCGGGCAGACGAACGGCGCGATCCGTGCGCTTGCGGTCGAGACCAAGGTCGTCGATGACCACGGCGATCATCGGCCGTCCTCCCGGATCGGGCATAGCCAGCGCAAGGCGCTCCCAGGCCGGCAACCGGCTCAGCGAAGGAGCCGGCGTCCCTTTCGGCTCCAGGCGGCGTGGCGCGGAGGCCCCCGAGGACGCCGGGGTTTGGGGAACCGGCCGCAACGACGCAACAGGTGGCGAGGCATACACGTCCTCGGGCAGCGCCTCCTCATAAGGCCGGAGGGCGACCGTTGCCTCGCCGTTGGGATCGGGATAGATCGGCTCGTTGGGAACCGTGATCAGGCTTGGTGGCGGGGGTTGAGAGCGATACCAAGCTTGCGGAGGTTCTTCCGTGGCGAACTGCGTTTCCATCGGCGCAGCGCCCGACGCGTCCGCGTCCCTGCTCTCCACCACCGGGCCGGGAACGGCACGCTGGGGGTGCCGCTGATCCGCGCCGCCCTCTCCTGTCGTCTCCGGCGGGGGGAGAACCAACGAGGCCGACTCGGTCCTCTGTCCCTCCCGCAGGGTCAGGCCGACATAAAAGCCGGCGGCCAGCGCCGCGAGCATGATGGCGATATAGATCAGATTGCGGACGAACGCCGCCGCCCGGGCTACGGTTTCAGTCCCCGCGGAACGACTGTCGGACGAGTTTGATGGGTGAGCGGCCAAGCCTGAATTCCTAGGGTCTCCCGTCTCCCCAACCTCTTAGAACATATTCCGGTCAGTTTTACACGCCGGCGGCGAGGTCGTCGAGGATCGGGCAATCCGGACGGTCGTCGCCGTGACAGCGATGCGTCAGGTCCAAGAGGGTGCGGCGAATGCTCTCCAGCTCCGCGATGCGGCGTTCGACCTCTTCGATATGTCGCGTGGCGACGGATTTGACGTCGGCACTGGCGCGCGAGGTATCGCGCCAGAGAGCAAGAAGATCGGCCACATCCCTGATGGAGAATCCGAGATTGCGGGCGCGCTGGATAAAGCGCAGCGCCTCCATGTCCCGAGACGTGTAGGCCCGGTATCCATTCTCCGACCGGGATGCCGGCGGCATGAGCCCGATGCTCTCGTAGTAACGGATGGTTCGGGCGGGAACGCCGGTCCGCCTCGCGACGGTGCCAATATTCATGTCGACATCCCTCCTTTCGCATCTTCAGACGGACAGGACGCCGGCGGCCCGTGCCGCCGCCCGGCCGCCGCCCTGGACATACCGGGACAATAACTATAATTCGATACTTCTGGAAATATTGACATATGATCGATCCCAGAGTATTCTCCCGCCATGAATATAGAT
Source organism: Rhodospirillales bacterium (assembly GCA_028281785.1). Lineage (GTDB taxonomy): Bacteria > Pseudomonadota > Alphaproteobacteria > Rhodospirillales > Shumkoniaceae > JANQJG01. The sequence goes on along the minus strand of JANQJG010000073.1, from coordinate 62,436 downwards.
CGCGCCGCCGGCTGCTTGGAGGCCTTGGGCAACCCGACCCGCCTCGCCATTCTGCGGGCCCTGGTCCGGGCCGGCCGGAAGGGTGCACCGGTGGGCGAAGTGCAGCGGCATCTCGACATCCCGCCCTCGACCCTGTCGCATCATCTGGCCCGCCTCGTCCGCGAGGGGCTTGTGCGCCAGGTTCGACAAAGCCGCCACCTCATCTGCCAGGCCGATTTCGAGACGGTCGAGGCGCTGGTCACCTATCTGACCGAGAACTGCTGTGCCGGGCTGGGCGGCGAAGATGAAGGAAAGGCTTGCGAGGTCGAAGGCGTGCTGACCCTCGAGGATTGATTATTTTTTGAGTCATATTTCGATATTCCCGGAAGGATCGAAAATGTCGAACATCGCGATCACCCTCGGTCCCCTCGGAAGAAGCCTTAAAAAAGCCGATCCGGCCGTGCTTGCCGTTGTTGGCCTTCTGCTGCTGATCGCCGTGGCCTTTCCGTCCGGGCAGATCATCGACACCCTCCGCTTCACGGCGGACAGCCTCATCCATATCGCCCCCTTCCTGCTTTTCTCGGTAGCGCTCGCGGCCTATCTCTCGGCGGCCGGGGCCGATCACATGATCGGCCGGGTTTTCCATGGCCAACCCGTGGCGGTCATCTTTGCCGCGGCGTTGTTCGGCGGGCTTTCCCCCTTCTGCTCCTGCGGAGTCATCCCCATCATCGCGGCGCTTCTCTCCCTGGGCGTGCCCTTGGCGCCGGTCATGGCCTTCTGGCTGTCCTCGCCGATCATGTCGCCGGACATGTTCGTGGTCACGGTCGGCGGGCTCGGCCTCGACTTCGCGGTCGCCAAGACGAGCACCGCCGTCGGCCTGGGCCTCTTCGGCGGACTCCTCACCCTCGCGATCCAACGGGTGGGCGGGATGGCCGATCCCTTGCGTCCGGGCGTCGGCGACGGCGGTTGCGCGGCGTCCTCCGTCCGCAAGCCGCAGCCGGCCTTCTGGCCGATCTGGCAGGAGGAAAGCCGGCGGCAGCGTTTTCGCGACAAGTTCGGCCAGACCGCCTGGTTCCTGGGCAAATGGTTGACGCTCGCCTATGTGCTGGAAAGCCTGATGGTCGCCTACCTGCCGGCCGAGACCGTGGCAGCCTGGCTGGGGGGCGGCAGCGCCTGGGCGATCCCGCTCGCCGCGGTGGTCGGAGCGCCGGCCTATCTCAACGGCTACGCCGCGATTCCTCTCGCCGCCGGGCTGATCCAGACCGGCATGGCGCCGGGCGCCGCGCTCGCCTTCATGACCGCCGGCGGCGCGACCAGCATCCCCGCCGCCATCGCCGTCTTCGCCCTGGTCAAGCGGCCGATCTTCCTGTGGTACCTGGCGCTGGCCGCAACGGGTTCGATGCTGGCCGGTTTTGCCTATCAGCTCTGGGCGGGTTAGCCAGGAGCGGCCGGAAACCCCGCAGCCGCAGGGAGTTGGTGAGCACGAACAAGCTCGAAACGCTCATCGCCGCAGCGGCAAACATGGGGTTGAGAAGGACACCCGCCAGGGGATAAAGCGCCCCGGCGGCGACCGGGATCAGGGCGACGTTGTAAGCGTAGGCCCAGAAGAAGTTGCCGCGGATGGTCCGCAGGGTTTGACGGGAAAGGGCGACGGCGTTGATGATGCCGCGCAGATCGCCGGACATCAGAACGACCTCGCCGGCCTCGATCGCGATATCGGTGCCCGTGCCGATGGCGATGCCGACATCGGCCTGGGCCAGGGCCGGGGCGTCGTTGATGCCGTCGCCGACAAAGGCGACCCGCCTGCCCTCCTCCTGCAGCCGTTTGACCTCGGCCGCCTTGTCCTCGGGCAGGACCTCGGCGAGCACCCGGTCGATGCCGACCCCGGCCGCGATCGTCTGCGCCGTCGTCCGGTTGTCGCCGGTAAGCATCGCGACTTCGAGGCCGAGCGCGTGCAGCGCCTCGATGGCCTCGGGGCTGCCCTCCTTCAAGGGATCGGCGACCGCGATCAGCGCCGCCAGCTCGCCATCGACGGCGGCGTAGAGGGGCGTGCGGCCACCGGCGGCGAGCGCGCCTCGCCGATCCGCCACCGGGCCCAGATCGATGCCCAAGCGGCCCATATAGCGGTCGGCCCCGACTTGAACGAGCCGCCCCTCGACCCGTGCCTCGACGCCGAAGCCGGGCTCGGCCGAGAACCCATCCGTGGACGGAAGCGCCAAGCCCCGGTCCCGGGCGGCGCGGGCGATGGCCTCAGCGATGGGGTGCTCGCTCCGTGATTCGACGGCGGCGACGAGGCGCAACAGCTCCCCCTCGGTACCGGCCCCGACCGGCAGGAAGTCGACGAGCTCGGGACGTCCGATGGTGAGCGTGCCGGTCTTGTCCAGGACCACGGCGTCGACCCGGGCCAGCGTCTCCAGCGCCGCTCCATTGCGGAACAGAACGCCCATCTCGGCGCCCCGCCCCGTGCCGACCATGATCGCCGTCGGGGTCGCCAAGCCCATAGCACAGGGACAGGCGATGAGCAGGACGGAAACGGCGGCGACGAAGGCGAAGTTCAGGGCGAGATCCGGGCCCAGGGCCAACCACATGCCGAAGGTCACGGCGGCCACCAGGATCACGACTGGCACGAAGACGGCGGCGATCCGGTCGGCCATGCGCTGGATCGGCGGCTTGGCGCCCTGCGCCTCCTCGACCATGCGGATGATCTGGCTGAGTACAGTGTCGGCGCCGACGCGGGTGGCGCGGAAGACGAAGGCGCCGGTGCCGTTGACCGTGCCGCCAACGACCTCGGCGTCCTCTCTTTTCTCGACCGGCACGGGCTCTCCCGTGATCATGGATTCGTCGACGAAGCTCACGCCCTCGGTGACCGCTCCGTCGACGGGGATACGTTCCCCGGGGCGAACAAGAACGAGATCGCCGGCGACCACCTTCGCGATCGGCAGCTCGATCTCCTCGCCGCCGCGACGGACGCGGGCGGTCTTCACCTGCAAGCGCATCAGCTTTTTGATGGCCTCGGAGGTGCGACCCTTGGCCACCGCTTCCAGATAGCGGCCGACGAGGATCAGGGTGACGATCACGCCCGCCGCCTCGAAATAGACGTTGGCGGTTCCCGCCGGGAACAGGCCAGGCGCGAGAAGGGCGAGCACGGAATAGAGATAGGCCGCGCTGCTGCCGATCATCACGAGGCTGTTCATGCCCGGATTGAAGTGGCTGAGCTCGGCCCAGCCGGCACTGAAGAACCGCCGGCCGGCAACCAGCAGCACCGGCGTCGCGAGAACGAACTCCAGCCATCTCCACACCGTCTCGGGCAGCATCGCGAGCATGGCCGGCTGTACGCCTGGAAGATGGCGGCCCATGGCGACCACGACCAGCGGTAGGGTCAGGACGGCGGCAAAGGCGACCGAGCGCTTGAGCCCGGCGACTTCGGCTTCGTGGGCGGCGCGCTCACGATCTTCCTCGTCACGTCCGGGCGCCGCCTCGGCATGGGGTGTAAACCCGGCCTTGCGCACCGCCTCGAACAGCCCCTCGGCCCCCGCAGTCATTGGATCAAAGGCCACGGTCGCCTTCTCCGCCGCGAGGTTGACGTTCGCCTGCTCCACGCCGGGGACCTTCTTGAGTACGCGTTCGACCCGGGCCACGCAGCCGGCGCAGGTCATGCCCTCGATGCGAAAGGAAAGCTGGTTCATATCCATCCAATCCACGTCCTTCGAACCGCCAGTCGAGCAATAAGCACCGGAGCCTCTTCCCGTCAGGTAGGCGGAACGATCCCCCCTCACCCTGCCCTCTCCCCCCGCCGGGGGGAGAGGGTTGTGTAGGCTTGGCAAGGCCCCTGGCCGAGCTCTAGCCGAAGCTGGGTGAGGGGGATCGGTTCGATCGAAAGCTCAACATTCCAGTTTAGTGCAAGGTTAGAAATAGGGTTTCCAGCCGCTGGAAGGTCAAGGGCCTTCGTCCAACTTTCTTTCACCCCCGAGCGTGCGGCGCCACTTGACGCCCGGCGGACGCGGCTGCATCCTTGCCGGTCTTGACGTTTCGCGGTGAGGAAAACAGGACAGGGAAAGGCTGAAACAGATTTATTCGTTACTCGAATAACATCCCATAAGATATTGATAATGTTTCTTCTAATCGACAACTACGACAGCTTCACCTACAACCTGCTGCACTATCTCGGGGAACTCGGGATCGCAGTCGAGGTGCGGCGAAACGATGCCGTCGACGTGGACGAGGTGCTCGATCTCGCGCCCGAGGCGATCGTCATCTCGCCGGGGCCCTGCGATCCGGACAGTGCCGGCATTTGTCTCGACCTGATCGGCCGGGCCGCCGGGCGGGTACCGATCCTCGGCGTCTGCCTGGGCCATCAATGCCTGGGACAGGCCTTCGGCGGCCGGGTCATCCGCGCGCCGAAACCGATGCATGGCAAGCTGAGCCAGATCCGCCACGACGGCCGCAGCCTCTTCACCGGCGTCCCCAGCCCGTTCACGGCGACGCGCTATCATTCCCTGATGGTGGAGCGCGAGGGGCTGCCCTCCTCGCTAACGGTCACCGCCGAGAGCGAGGACGGCGTGATCCAGGGGCTTGAACACGCGGAATGGCCGCTCTATGGCGTGCAGTTCCACCCAGAGAGCATCGCCTCGGAGCATGGCCACCAGATCCTGCGCAACTTCATCGACCTCGCGCGGTCTCGAAAGGCCGCTGCATGACCCATGACCTCGCCGACATGAAGGCCCTGCTGGCCAAGGTCTCCGACGGCAAGGCTTTGACCCTGGTCGAGGCCGAGCGGGCGTTCGATATCATCATGTCGGGCGACGCCACCCCGGCCCAGATCGGAGCCTTCCTGATGGCGCTCAGGGTGCGCGGCGAGACCGTGCCCGAGATCACGGGCGCCGTCCGCACGATGCGGGCGAAGGCCTTGCCGGTCCAAGCCCCGGCCCATGCTATTGATATCGTCGGCACAGGCGGCGACGCGTCGGGGACATTCAACATCTCGACGGCCGCCGCGCTGGTCGTGGCGGGCGCCGGCGTGCCCGTCGCCAAGCACGGCAACCGCGCCATCTCCTCCAAATCCGGCGCGGCCGATGTCCTCGTCGCCCTGGGCGTCGATATCGACGCCGAGATGTCCCTGATCGAGACGGCGATTACCGAGGCCGGGGTCGGCTTCATGATGGCGCCACGCCACCACAGCGCGATGCGCCACGTCGCCGGCCCCCGGGGCGAGCTCGGCGTGCGCACGATCTTCAATCTGCTCGGACCGCTCAGCAATCCGGCCGGGGTGCGGCGCCAGTTCACGGGCGCCTTCGCCGCGCAGTGGATCGCGCCGATGGCGGAAACGCTCGGCCATCTCGGCTGCGAGCGGGCCTGGGTCGTGCACGGATCCGACGGTCTCGACGAACTGACGACGACCGGACCGTCGCACGTCGCCGAGTTCAAGGATGGCAGGGTCGAGACCTTCCAGCTGTCGCCGGAGGAGGCCGGCCTGCCGCGGGCCCGGCCGGACGACCTCAAGGGTGGCGACGCCGCCGCCAACGCCGCGGTCATGCGATCACTGCTCGACGGCGCGGCGGGGCCGATCCGCGATGTGGTTCTGTACAACGCCGCCGGCGCCCTCATCGTGGCCGACAAAGTCGCAACGCTGAAAGATGGAGTTGCTCTCGCCGCCGAGAGCCTGGATTCCGGGCGTGCGCGCTCGGCCCTCGGGCGCCTTGTCGAGATCACCAACCCGAACAGTCCGGCCGACGCCAAAGAATGAGCGATACCCTCGCCCGAATCTGTGCCGACAAGCGTCGGCACATCTCCGAATGTCGAGCCCGCCGGCCGATGGGCGAGGTCGTGACGGCCGCCCGGGCCGCACCCTCCCCCCGAAAATTCGCCGACAGCCTGGCCACGCGGGTGCGGGAAGGCGGTTACGGCCTTATCACCGAGATCAAGAAGGCCTCGCCGTCCAAGGGCCTGATCCGGGAGGATTTCGCCCCCCCTGCCCTGGCCAGGGCCTATGAGGCGGGCGGCGCGACCTGCCTGTCGGTTCTGACCGACAGGCCCTATTTCCAGGGCGAGGACGGATATCTGACGGCGGCACGGGAAGCCACGCAACTGCCCGTGCTACGCAAGGACTTCCTGCTCGACCCCTATCAGATCGTCGAAGCTCGCGGACTCGGCGCAGACTGCGTCCTGCTGATCGTGGCCGCCCTCGACGACGGGCAGGCCCAGGAGCTGGAGGCCGCGGCCGAGGAATACGGCATGGACGTGCTGGTCGAGGTCCATGACGCCGCCGAGCTGGAGCGGGCGGTGCGTCTGAACGCCCGCCTGCTGGGGATCAACAACCGCAACCTCAAGACCTTGGAGATCGACCTCGCCGTGACCGAGGCACTTGCCGTCGAGGTCCCAAGCGACCGCCTTCTGGTCAGCGAAAGCGGTTTGCACGGGCCAGCGGATCTCGCCCGCATGGCGCGCGCGGGCGCCCGCTGCTTCCTCATCGGGGAGTCCCTGATGCGCGAGGCCGATGTCGAGAGGGCGACGCGGGCGCTGTTAGCCGGCGCCTCGTCCGACGCCGATTAGGAGAACAGATGGCCGGGCTCACCCATCTCGACGACAAGGGCAACGCCCGCATGGTGGACGTCTCGACAAAGGACGTGACCGCGAGGACGGCGACGGCCAAGGGCTCGGTCCTGATGCGGGCGGAGACCCTCGACCTCATCCAGAGCCGAGGGTTCGCCAAGGGCGACGTGCTGAGCATCGCGCAGCTCGCGGGGATCATGGGAGCCAAGCGCACGCCCGATCTGATCCCGCTCTGCCATCCGCTGGCCCTGGACTCGGTGGAGGTCACGCTCGCTTGCGACCCCGATCGCAAAGCCGTCGACATCACGGCCACCTGCCGGATCGAGGCGCGTACCGGCGTCGAGATGGAGGCGATGACGGCGGTCACCGTCGCGGCCCTGACCGTCTATGACATGTGCAAGGCGGTCGATCGCGGCATGCGCATCACCGATATCCGCCTGGTCCACAAGGCCGGCGGCAAATCCGGCTCGTTCGAAGCGGAGTAACCGGGAATGGTCCGTGAGATGATTTCGGTCGCCGAGGCCGTTGCCGCCGTCACCGCCGGCTTCGAGCCCCTGGCGCCGGAGCGGGTGAGCCTGCCGGAGGCGCTGGGGCGGGTGCTCGCCGAGGACGTGGCGGCGCGGATCAATAACCCGCCAGCCGCGGTGTCGGCCATGGACGGCTATGCCGTGCGCGCCGCCGATGTCGCCGAGGCACCCGTCACCCTCACGCGGGTCGGCGAGTCGGCCGCGGGCGGGGGCTATGCCGACGTGCTCGGGGCCGGAGAGTGCGTGCGCATCTTCACCGGCGCGCCGCTGCCCGAGGGCGCCGACGCGATCGTCATCCAGGAGGATACGGAGGTCGCCGGCGACCAAGTCACCATGCGCGAGGCCGCGACACCCGGCCGATGGATCCGGCCCACGGGGCTGGATTTCCGAAAAGGGGACGTATTGTTGACGGCCGGTCGCGTGCTCACCGGTCGCGACCTCGGCCTGGCGGCCGCCATGAACCTGCCCTGGCTCGCCGTCCGGCGCCGTCCCCGCGTGGCCATCCTCGCGACCGGCGACGAGCTGGTGCTGCCGGGCGAACCCATGACGGCGTCCCAGATCGTCAGCTCCAACAGCATCGCCGTGGCCGCCTATGTCCAGGCTTTCGGCGGCGAGGCCATCAATCTGGGCGTCGCCCGCGACAACGAGGAGTCGTTGCGCCGCATGGTCGCGGGCTCGCGTGGGGTCGACCTCCTGATCACCATTGGCGGCGCCTCGGTCGGCGACCATGACCTCGTGCGCAAGGTCCTCGCCGAGGAGGGCTTCGCGCTCCAATTCTATCGCGTCGCCATGCGGCCGGGGAAGCCCATGATCTTTGGCCACCTCGCGTCGGTGCCGGTGCTCGGCCTGCCAGGCAACCCGGTTTCGGCCGGGGTTACCGCCCTGATTTTCGTCAAGCCGGTGATCGGGAAGATGCTGGGAGTTCCGGGCTCGACGGATCGCGCGCAGACGGCGCGGCTCGGCCGCGACCTCGGCGCAAACGACCACCGGCAGGACTACCTGCGGGCAACGCTCAGGACCGACGCCTCGGGCGAACCGGTGGCGACGCCCTTCGAGCAACAGGACAGCGCCATGATGGCCAAGTTGGCGGAAGCCGACTGCTTGGTCGTCCGCCCGCCGAAAGCCGCGCCCGCCAAGGCGGGGCAATGGGTGGAGATCCTTCGGTTGGATTCGGGATTGTTGTCGCTTTAGAGGATGGCCGGTTTCGTGAGTGGCCCTTGAAAGAATTGGCTTGACGGGGCATGAGAACCAAACTAGAACATGTATAAATGTTTTTCTTTTGTTCTATATTTTGTAGCACAGGCACCCCGGGTAGGAGCAGGTTTGGCGGTCGGATCCGGTGGAAAGGGCTCAGCATCCTTGGATACGGCGGCCATTGACAAATGGGGAGTAGGTGAATGCTGACGAAGAAACAATACGAGCTTCTCGTATTCATCGATGACTATCTGAAAAAGAACGGACTCTCGCCGTCCTTCGATGAAATGAAAGATGCCCTCGGACTTCGCTCGAAGTCGGGTATTCATCGCCTGATCACGGGCCTGGAGGAGCGCGGTTTTATCCGGCATCTACCCCACCGGGCGAGAGCGCTGGAGGTGCTGAAGCTGCCGGAGAACATCCGCAACCAACCCGTCCGTCCCGGGCGACGTCCACGGTTGGCCGACAATGTCATTCAGGCCGACTTCAAACCGGCCGCCGCGCAGCCGTCGATTTCCGGGGAGGCCGTCGAGCTTCCCTTGTTCGGCATGATCGCCGCCGGCACGCCGATCGAAGCCCTGCGCGACCCGTCCAACATGGTCGAGGTGCCGGCCAGCCTCCTGGGCGGAGGCGACCACTACGCGCTCAAGGTCGACGGCGATTCAATGGTCGAAGCGGGTATCCAGGACGGGGACACGGTGGTCGTTCAGCGATGCGACAGCGCGGAGAACGGCGCGATCGTCGTCGCCCTGGTCGACAACAGCGAGGTTACACTCAAGCGTCTTCGCCGGCGGGGCGCCTCCGTCGCTCTCGAGCCAGCCAACAAGAACTACGAGACCCGCATTTTCGGCCCCGACCAAGTCAAGGTCCAGGGCAAGCTGGTCGCGCTGTTCCGCAAGTATTGAGACGACCGGCTCCTCAGTCTTCGAGTCCCTTCCGGCGGAGGGATGAAGACGGCCGATCACCCGCTCCTTCGGGACGAAGAACCCATGGCCGATCTCCCCGCCGGCCGTGGACGCTTTGGACACGGACGGCACCATCCTTAAGCCAAATGGCGTGACCGCCGTTCCGCCACAGGTCGAAACGATCGATCACGACATCGGCCGATGGACAGGCGCGCCGAACGGGCACCACGCTGACAACGATGTCCGCGCGCCGGCAATCCTCCGGCAACGCCTCCGCGCGTCGGACCAGGGCGATCATCCGATCGTTCGAGCGGTAGATGCAGGCCAGGGGATCGCAGGACAACCTCCCGTCGAGGCCGAGGCCCGAGGCCGGCCACGCCGTAGCCGCCGCCTCCTGCCCGGATCGGCGCAGCCATGTCTCGCGATCGAAGCGCCCGACGCGAAGGCTGGAGACGGCCAGCGATCCGTCCGGCGCGCGCAAGGCCAGCAGCCGCCCCTGGCCATCGACGAGTATATCGGGAGGACGGACCAGGGCCAGGGTCGCGAAGCCGAGCGCGAGGCCCGCGAGCCCGCCTAGCCGCCAACGCCGCTGCCACAGGCAGAGCCAAAGCCCGCCGGCCACGATGGCCAGAAACCCGAACGTCGGCATGGCCGGCAGAAGACTTACTGCGCCCGGCCAAGAGGCCACCGCCCCGGCGATCGCAAGGACGGCTTCGATCCCCCAAGCCATGGGCACCAGGGCGAGGCGCTCGAAACCGAAGGGCATCAGCAAGAAAGCGATGACCGCCCAGGGCATGATCCACAGCGCCGTCAACGGAACCGCGCCGAGATTCGCGGCCAGCCCGTATGCGGCAAGGCGATTGAAATGGTAGATCGCGAACGGACCGGTCGCCATGCCGGCGATCACCGTGGTCGACGCGACGCCTCCCAGGTAAAGTCCGACTCGCCGCGCAAGGCCCCAAGGTCCCTGCGGGTCCGGTCGGCGTCGGGCCCGGAGCGCCTCATAGCTCGCGATCAGGGCCGTGACCGCAGCGAAGGAGAGTTGAAAGCTCGCGCCGAGCAGGCTCTCCGGCCGAAAGACGAGAATCACGGTTGCCGCCCAGGCCACCGTCCGCATGCTGATACCGCGGCGATCGAGCAGCACGGCGACGAGCACCAGTCCGATCATCAGGAAAGCGCGTTGTGTCGGAACGGTCGCGCCCGCGATCAAGGCATAGGCGAAGGCGCCGAGCAGAGCCGCCACCGCCGCCCACTTCTTGACCGGATATCTGAGCGCCAACGGCGGAACCAGCGCCAGAAGGCCTCGAATCCCGACGAAAAGAAACCCGGCGACCAAGCCGATATGGAGGCCGGAAATCGCCAGGAGATGGGCAAGGCCGGAATCCCGCAGGGCGGCGAGCATCGGGGGCGGGATGGCGCCGCGCTCCCCCGTCATCAATGCCCGCGCCACAGCGCCCGTCTCGCCGGGCAACGCGCGCTGGATGCGATTCCCCAGATCGTGCCGAACAGCCTCCACGCGGTTGCGGAAGCTCCCTGACGCGCCGCCCCCTTCAGCCGTGACGAGGCGCGCCTGCCCGAAGGCGAAGCCGACCGCTCCCAGCCGCTGAAAGTAGGCCCGGCGTTGAAAATCGAAGGCGCCCGGAGCCGAGGGCGGCGGCGGTGGTCGCAGCATCGCGCGGACCTGGATCCAATCACCGGGAAGGATGTGTGGCTGGCGTCCACTCAGACGAAGACGTATGCGATGAGGCGTGCGGTCCGCCGCCAGCCCCGCCACCTCCGCATCTTCGAGCGTCAGGCGTAGCGCGCTGGGCAAGGGCTCCACCACGGCGGTTCTGCCGATCACCGTGACAGGCCCCAGAGGAGCGCGCAAAGCGGGCGACGCGACCGCCGCTCCCCTCATTTGGGCCAGCGCGAATCCCGAAGCGATCACCCCGAATGCCAATAACGGAATCGAGAATCGCGGCTGGCGCCGCAGGGCAAGCGCCGCCCCCAGGAAAACCGCCGCGGCCAGCCCTCCGCTCCAGGCCGGCGGTTCCACGGTCAAGGCAAAGTAGACTCCTATCCCCGCCCCCAAACCGACCGGAAGCCAAAGTACCCAGCGCGACCGTTCCTCGGCGAGCTGGCCTGGGATAAGGCGGAACCCGGCGCCCACCCACAACCCGGTCAAGCGCCAAAGGTTCACCATGGAGCGCCGGATAAGCACGCTCATGCGCCCACGCATCTGCTGTACACGGGTGTGGATTGTGCTAAACCTCGCCTCCCATTCACGCTCGCAATGTATCAGAACCCGATATGACGGTCGTTACCCGCTTTGCCCCTTCACCGACCGGATTCCTGCATCTGGGCAGCGCCCATACGGCGCTGTTCAACTGGCTTTTCGCCCGCCACCACGGTGGCCAATTCCTGCTCAGAATCGAGGACACGGACCGCGCGCGCTCCACGCCCGAGGCCTTGGAAGCCGTTCTCGACGGGCTCCGCTGGCTCGAACTCGATTGGGATGGCGAAGCGGTGTCTCAGTTCGCGCGTGCCTCGCATCACGCCGAGATCGCGCATGCTCTTATCGACCGGGGAAGGGCCTATCCCTGCTACTGCACGCCCGAGGAACTCGCCGAAATGAGGCAGCGGGCAAAGGCCGAAGGCCGCCCGATTCGTTATGACGGGCGCTGGCGCGATCGCGACCCGTCCGATGCGCCGCCAGGCGCCGCCCCGGCCATCCGCCTAAAGGCGCCACAGGACGGCGAAACCGTCATCGACGATCTGATCCAGGGGACGGTCCGGGTCGCCAACGCTCAACTCGACGACATGGTGCTCTTGCGGGCAGACGGCACGCCCACCTACATGCTGGCTGTCGTCGTCGACGACCACGACATGGGCATCACCCATGTCATCCGCGGCGACGATCACCTGACCAACGCCTTTCGCCAAACCCAACTCTACTATGCGCTCGGCTGGGAGCCCCCGCACTTCGCCCATATGCCACTCATGCACGGCGCCGATGGCAAGAAGCTATCGAAACGACACGGTTCGGTATCCGTGGGCGATTATCGCGATATGGGCTTCCTGCCCGAAGCCATGCGCAACTATCTGCTCCGGCTGGGATGGAGCCATGGAGACGACGAGATCATCAGCACCGAACAGGCGATCGCCTGGTTCGATCTCGACGGCGTTCTCCGCTCCCCCGCCCGCTTCGATCTGGCGAAACTGACCAATCTCAACGGCCACTACATTCGTCAGGCCGACAATCGGCGCCTGACCGAACTCGTGATGCCAAGGGTCGCCGATTTGCTCGACGGCGAGCTGCACGAGTCGGCGGAAAAGCGCATTCTCCGGGGCATGCCCGAGCTCAAAGAACGCGCGAAGAATTTGACGGAACTTGCTGAAAACTCGTCTTTTCTGGCACGCCGACGGCCCATTCCACTTGACGGAAAGGCGGAGAAGCTGCTCGATGGCGAGGCGCGCCGCCGGCTTGAGCGGGTCGAACGCGATCTCACGACCTTCGAGAATTGGTCGGCGGCCAGCCTTGAGTCCTATGCGCGGACGTTGTCGGAGGAGACGGGGGCGAAGCTCGGCAAGCTGGCTCAGCCTTTGCGCGCGGCGCTCACCGGCTCCAACGTCTCGCCGCCGCTGTTTACGGTCATGGAGATCCTTGGCCGCGAAGAGACCCTGGGACGCCTCGAAGACGCCCTACGGCATCATTGACCGGCCCAAATTGGCCGACCACATAGAAGACGTTATACTCCAACGTCTGCGCGGCGCCGGTTCCGGACGCCACTATCGCTAGGGAGAGGAAACGATGGACGCGAAACACGCCACCGCTATCCCCACGCCCAATTCCACGGGCGAAGTTGTAACCCTCGTCGACAAACGCACGGGGAACGAGGTTCAACTGCCCGTTCTTTCGGGCACCTCGGGCCCCGACGTCATCGACATCCGAAAGCTCTATGCCGAGACCGGCTATTTCACCTTCGACCCGGGCTACACGTCGACGGGAAGCTGCGCCTCCAACATCACCTATATCGACGGCGACGTGGGCATTCTGCGCTACCGCGGCTATGCGATCGACGAACTGGCGGAAAAATCGGACTTCCTGGAGATCGCCTATCTGATTCTCTATGGCGAGCTGCCGAGCGCGGCGGAGAAGGAGAAGTTCGAGCAGGACATCATGCAGCACACGATGCTGAACCAGCAGATCATCACCTTCTACAACGGCTTCCGCCGGGACGCGCATCCCATGGCCGTGATGTGCGGCGTGGTCGGCGCCCTGTCCGCCTTCTACCACGACCATCTCGACATCTTCGACGAGACCGACCGCATGATCGCCTCGGACCGCCTGATCGCGAAGATGCCGACGATCGCGGCCTATGCCTACAAGTACACGGTGGGCCAGCCCTTCATGTATCCGAAGAACGGGTTGGGATACGCCGAGAATTTTCTCCACATGACCTTCGCAACGCCGTGCGAGGACTACAAGGTCAATCCGGTGCTGGCGCGGGCCCTGGACCGGCTGTTCATCTTGCATGCCGACCATGAGCAGAACGCGTCGACCTCGACCGTCCGCATCGCCGGGTCGAGCCACGCCAACCCCTTCGCCTGCATCGCCGCCGGCATCGCGTCCCTATGGGGGCCGGCGCATGGCGGCGCCAACGAGGCGGTGCTCAACATGCTGACCGAGATCGGCACCAAGGACCGCATTCCGGAATTCATCAAGCGCGCCCGCGACAAGGACGATCCGTTCCGGCTCTTCGGCTTCGGCCATCGGGTCTACAAGAATTACGATCCACGGGCGAAGATCGTTCAGGAATCCTGCCACGAGGTGCTCAACGAACTGGGGATCAAGGACGAACCGTTGCTCGAGGTCGCCATGGAACTGGAAAGGATCGCGCTGGAGGACGAGTACTTCGTGGAGCGTAAGCTTTATCCCAACGTCGATTTCTATTCCGGCATCATCTACAAGGCGATGGGTTTCCCAACCTCCATGTTCACCGCGTTGTTCGCGATCGCCCGGACGGTGGGCTGGATCGCCCATTGGAACGAGATGATCGCCGATCCCGTGCAAAAAATCGGGCGCCCCCGCCAGCTTTTCACCGGCGCGGCCGACCGTCCTTTCGTCCCGATCGAGAAACGCGGTTGATTGTTACCAAGCGATGTGGGGCAGGCCGCGAACGTCGCGGCCACCGACATCGCGACATGTCGAGGATCCGAGCCGGTCGGAGACCTCGGCCCCACAGCACGTGACAGAAAGTAGAAACCCCGGCCGGAGCCGGGGCTTCTGGGTGTCTTGGAGGGTAACACAGGGAGCACCGATCAATTCCGCATCACGTAGGTTCCGTTGTCCTGCGACCAGGGAAGATCGTGACGCTTAACGATCGATGACTGGTTTTTTGCCATGTAATAGTTGAGAATTGGTAAAAATCTTCGGCGAAGTTTGTTAAACATCGCCGTTTCGGACAAGTTATCCCGATGGCAGATCAACGAGTCCCGTTCGCCTTGTCCGTGGCGACCCCCATGATGAACAGTCCGGCGGCATCAGCGGCCGCGATGACAGCCTCGCGGTCGAGCACGAGAGATCCGAAAGCCTCGATGGCAACCCCCGCGAGGCCGGCCCGATCCGCCGCCTCGATGGTCTTGACGCCGATCGTGGGAAGGTCCGCCCGCCTTTCCTGCCCCGGCTTCTTGACCTTCACCAGAACTCCGGCGCGCTCCGAGGGTCGGTTCGTGGCACAATCGGCGAGCATCGCGTCGGTACCCGCCGCCGTCTCCAGCGCGACGATCTGGCCGCGGCGGACAATCGCGGCCTGCCCGATGTCCTCCGCGCCGATCCCCCTGGCCGCCTCGATTCCGAGTGCGATATCCCCTAGGGCCTGATCGTCCGGCGAAACCGCGCCGTAAATGCCATCCGAGGCAAGCACCTCCGGCAGGACGTCATCGGCTCCCACGACGCGAAACCCCTCCCCCTCCAAGGCCGAGACGATGGCCGACAGCACGGCGTCATCGCCTCGGGAATCGACGCCGGCGCGTAACAGGAAACGCGCCGTCCACAGGTCGGGCCGAAGGCTGGCGAAGGATGGACGCCGAATGCCGCCGGCCATCACCAGCTCTTCGACCCCGTTTTTCCGGAGGATCCGAATGGCGGCGCCCGCCGCACCGAGCCGGACCCATGCGTGTGGGACCCCCGCGCCGCGCCTCGGCTTCAGGATCGCCGGGTTGGTATGGCCCTCGAAGGCGATGACGAAGAAATCGCGGCCGGTCGCCAAGCAGTGATCGATGATGTTGGCCGGAAGGACCCCATTGCCGGCCAGCACGCCGAGCTTAGGTTGCGCTGTCATGGGGCTTGCGCGTTCTGGCATGATGGAGAAAGCGGCCGGCCGGGGATTCTGGCCAGGTCCGGCGACGGCACAATCTAGGCAGCATCTTCCAGGACGGGTTGGCAGATGGCCCGTGACGAGTTCTCACGGATGAAATCCACGATCTCCATGACAGGTTCGTGCTCGTCGAAAAGCTGGGCCACATCCTCCAGGCGCTCGGCCATGGTGCCCTCCTGGGCAAACAAAAGGCGATAAGCGTTTCTCAAGGCATGAATCGTCTCGCGGGAAAATCCGCGACGCTTGAGACCGACGACATTCAGGCCCGACAGCCGCGCCCTGTTCCCCATCACCGAGCCGTAGGGGATGACATCGTGCTCGACCCCCGACATGCCGCCCACCATGGCATGCCGCCCGATCCGAACGAACTGATGGACCGCAGAAAGTCCACCCAGTATGGCCCAGTCACCGACCTCGACATGCCCCCCCAACGTCGCGTTGTTCGCGAGGATGGCGTGATCGCCGATAAGGCAATCATGGGCGACATGGGCGCCGATCATAATGAGGCAATCGTCGCCGACGCGGGTGAGCATGCCGCCGCCCTGTGTCCCTGGGTTCAAGGTAGCGTGCTCCCGAATAACGGTATTGCGTCCGATCTCCAGCCGGGACGGCTCACCGCGATATTTCTTGTCCTGCGGCTCATGCCCCACGGACGCAAAAGGAAAAACCCGGGTGCCCTCGCCGATGCGGGTCCGGCCGTCAACAACGACCTGGGCGATCAGCTTGACACGATCTTCGAGAACGGTTCCGGCGCCGACGCAGCAATAGGGCCCGATCTCAACGTCTTCGCCCAGCTCGGCCCCATCGGCGACGATGGCGGTGGGGTGGATTTGGACCATTCAGTTGTCCATGATCATGGCCGTGTAGACCGCTTCGGCGACCAGCACGCCATCCACCTTTGCCTCCCCCCGAAACCTCCAGACGTTGGCGCGGTTGCGCTGCTTCTCCACATGAATAAGAAGCCTATCACCCGGGGTGACGGGACGCCGAAAGCGCGCACTCTCGACACTCATGAAGTAGACCAGCCGCCCTTCGGCGTCTGCTCCCAGCGTATGCACGACCAGCACCGCCGCGGTCTGCGCCATGGCCTCCACGATCAGCACGCCCGGCATCACCGGACGAGACGGAAAATGGCCAGCAAAAAATGGCTCATTGTAGGTGACGTTCTTGATTCCGATGGCGCTTAGGCCCGGGTGCATGTCGACAACCCGATCTATCATCAGGAACGGATACCGATGCGGGATCATGTCCATGACCCGCAAGATGTCGAGCTCCGTGACCGCGGAGGTCGCGCTATTGGCATCCATCGGTTAACTCCCCTTCCTCTTCTTCGCGAGTCCGGAAACCATCGCAACTTGCCGCCAGTACTCCTTAACGGGCTGAGCCGGCGAACCCATGACGGTCGCTCCCGGATCGACGTCACGCATGACTCCCGCCTGGGCCCCAATACGGGCACCGCTTCCGATCTTCAGATGACCCGTAAGGCCAGCCTGCCCCCCCATCATGACGAGTTGCCCCACCTTCGTGCTGCCGGAAATGCCGACCTGTGAAACAATAATGCAACCAGACCCGAGTTGCACGTTATGAGCAATTTGAACAAGATTATCAATCTTGGTTCCGGATCCAATCACGGTATCCGGTCCGGAGCCGCGATCAATCGTCGTGTTCGCCCCGATTTCAACGTCGTCTTCGATCAGTACGCGGCCGAGCTGCGGTACCTTCTCATGCGCCTCTGGCCCCGGAGCGAAACCGAACCCATCCTGACCGATCCGCACGCCGGCATGAATGACGACCCGGTTTCCAAGCAAACAGAACAGCAACGAGGCACAGGGGCCTATCCGGCAGTCATCACCCAGCACCACGCCAGGGCCGATCACGGCGTTCGAGCCAACCCGGCATCGACGACCGAGCTCGGCACCTGGCCCGATGACCGCGCCCGGTTCCACCGAGCAATCGTCGCCAAGGCGCGCCGTCGCGTGAACAAAGGCGCCATCGGCAATGCCGGACTCGGGGACAACGTCCGGGTAGAACGCTTGAGCGATTCGCGCATAGGCCCGGTAGGGCTCCGTCGACAACAGCAAAGCCATCCCATCCGGCGCCCGGACGGCGAGGTCTCGATGGACCACACAGGCCCCCGCTTCACTCCGGACAAAGCTCTCAAGATAGCGCCTGTTGTCGAGGAAGCTGACCTCCCGTGAGCCCGCCCGATCCAACGGCGCCACATCGAAAAAATGGGCCTCGGGATCAACCCCGCCGCCCAATTCGGCCCGGGCGATCTCGCAAAGACGCGAAAGGGCGAATGGGCCAGCCGCGGCGAAGAAACGGGGATCGGCCATCGCTCACTACCGGCTTCCCGTCGCGCTCGAAGCTTCGGGCAGCTTCGCCGTCGGGGCCACCTTGTCCAGTCGCTCAACGATGAGATTCGTGATATCGAGCGACGACGCATAGAACGCCGTCATCTCGCTGCGCATGATCAAGGCGACGTTGAATTCATTGGCAAATTCGTCGACCACCTGCTTGACCGCGTTGTTGACCGTCTCTTCGGCTCTCTGCTCTATCTCTCTGAGCGCGCGTTCCCGTTCCTTCACGTTGGCGTTGAGCTGCGCCACCTGCTCCTCATACTTGCGGCGCTCGGCCGCATAGGCATCCGGGGCGAGAATGGCCCGCTTGCGCCCAAGTTCCTCGTTGACCCGCCGAACCTCGCCGTCCGCCGCCTTCACCGCTTCCTGAAAAGCGATCCGATAGGCCCCGACCTGCTTGGCCGCATCCTTGAAGATCAGCGCCTTGCGCGTAAGGATAGGGTAGTTGATAACCGCCACGCGAAAGTCGCCTGGAGAATCCACGGGTTTGCCCTGGGCAGCCACCGCCTGCGGTGCAGCGAGAATGATCAGCGCCGCGCACCACGCCAGCCATTTGCGTTTCATTCGCTAAAACCTCGTACCGAAATTGACTCGGAAGGTCTCCGTATCGTCGAAATCCTCTTTCAACCAGGGAAGCGCGACGTCGACGCCGATCGTACCGAACGGCGAGAGCCACGACACGCCCACCCCGCTGGACGCCCTGAAGCTTCCCGTATCTTCGATCTCGGGGCCCGAATCATCGAGACCTCCGGCACTGCCGAAGTCGGTGAAGACCCGGCCGACGAGCGGAAGCTCCGCCGGCGCCTCAATGGGAAAGGACAGCTGCACCGATCCGGTATACTTCCATTCCGCACCCAGCGCGTCGTCGGTGGCAACATCCCGCGGCCCAACGCCGCCCCTGGAGAAGCCTCGGAGATCGTCGCCGCCGACGAAGAAGCGATCGTCGATATCCACATCCTCGCCGAGGCCGAATACGTGGCCCGCACTGCCCGCGAGCTTGATGACCCACCCTTCGGCGACCGAATAATAGGTGGCCCCGTTGAGCTGGTTGCGAAGGAACCTCTTGCTTCCGCCAAGGCCAGCGACATCGTTGGAGAGGCGCAAGAAATACCCTTCGGTCGGACTGAAGCGGCTGTCCCGAACATCGTAGGTGAGAGAATGCGAAACCTGAGATAGCGTGCTTTCTCCCTCCGACTCCTGGATAAAACGGGACGCATCGTCGTCGACATCGGTGATATTGCGTTGCTCGAAAGTATACTTCCATCCCTGTCGCAGCTGTTCGGACAGAGGGTAGCTCCCACGGAGGGCGAAGCCCGCGAGGTCGAGATCGAAGGAACTCGTGTCCTGAAGGTCCTCCCGGATCACGAAGATATCGAAGCCTGCCGCGATCTCGCGATCCAGAAAGTAGGGGTCGGTGAGAGAGAGGTCGATCTGGCTCCGGCGCGCCGCAAGCGTTCCCGAAAGACGTATATCGTAGCCCCGTCCGAGAAGGTTCCTTTCACGGATTGTGACATCGCCCAACGGTCCTTGGGTCGACGAGAAACCGGCGCCGATCGTCAGCGAGCCCGTCGACTTCTCCTCGACCTCCACTTGGACGATGGTTTTGTCCGGCTCGGTCCCGGGGACCTGCTCCACGTTAACCGTCTCGAAAAAGCCCAGATTCTGAATGCGTTGGCGCGACCGCGCGAGTTTGGAGGAGTTGAAGGCATCACCCTCGACGAGACGAAATTCCCGTCGGATCACTTTGTCGACCGTACGCGTGTTGCCGACGATGTCGATCCGCTCGACAAAAACCCGCGGCCCCTCGTTTACCTCGAACGTGACATCAATGGTTCGATCCGTCCGATCCCGATTGATCCTCGGCCTCACCTCGACGAATGCGAAACCCAGCGTGCCGACCAGTTCCGTCAGCTCGTCAACCGTACCTTCCACCGAGTCGGCGTTGTACCAGTCTTCGGGTTCGATCTCGATCGCCCCCGAGATGGCCTCGGGAGTGAGGTCGCGAAGGCCAATATCCACATCGACGTCGCCAAACCGATAACGCTCACCCTCCTCGACGGTAAACGTAATGAAGAAATCCTGCCGGTCCGGGGTCAACTCGGCAACCGCCGAGACCACCCGGAAATCCGCATAACCCTGGCTGAGATAAAAGCGCCGGAGCAGCTCGCGGTCCAGGGTCAGGCGATCGGGATCATAGCGGTCATCGGAGGTGAAGAAGCGATACCAACGGGTCTCCCGGGTTCGAATGACCTCCTCCAGCCGACCGTCACTAAAGGCGCGGTTGCCGACAAACCGTATCTCCTGGATCTCCGTCTGATCGCCCTCGCTGATCTCGAAAACCAGATCGACGCGGTTTTGAGGCAGCTGGATAACCTTTGGCACCACCGTCGCGGCAAAACGTCCGCTCCGCCGGTAGAGCGTCAACAGACGCTGCACGTCCGACAGAACCTTCTGCCGCGTATAAATTACGCGGGGCCGGAGCTGCACTTCCGCCTCGAGGTCCTCGTCGTCGATCTGCCTGTTTCCCTCAAAGGCTATGCGGTTGATGATCGGGTTTTCGATGACGTTCACAACAAGGGCGTTCCCGCGCCTTTCGAGCGAAACGTCGGCAAACAGCCCCGTCGCGAAGAGACTCTTGAGCGAACGGTCGACCCGTACCGGGTCGTATGGATCGCCCTCGCGAATCAACATGTATGAACGAACGGTCTCCGGCTCGATGCGCTGCGTGCCCTCAATGACGATTTCTTCGACAATGGCGCGGCGTTGGGCCTGGGCCGGCCCCGCAACAAGGAGCACAACGGCCACCACGGCCAGGACCAGGACCTTTCCGCACCGACGGGAGCAAGACCTCAAATCGGGAGTTGTCATGTAAATACTTGTTATATGTTTTCAAAGACGGGCAGATTTACGACATCGTTCCAAATGACCAAGATCATGATGAGGAACACCAAAAGCAGCCCAAATCGCAAGCCATATTCCTGGATTCGCGCGGTCAAAGGACGGCCGCGAATCGCCTCCGCAGCATAGAATACCAAATGACCGCCGTCCAACATCGGTATGGGGAAAAGGTTGATGAGGCCCAGGTTCACGGACAAAACGGCCATCAGATAGATCACTTCGCGAAAGCCCCGCTCGGCCATCTCGCCCGCCATATGCGCGATGCGAATCGGGCCGCCAATATCTTCCGCCGAGCGCCGGCCAACGACGACTTCGCCCACATAGGCAAGGATTCGCACGGTCAGATCGTAGGACATATGGACCGCCCGCCATGACGCCGTCAGGGGATCATCGCGGACATAGCCGAACTCGGTCGAATCCGCGATAACGCCAAGCTGGCCTCTGCCGGCAGCGGTCGCGTCGCCCTCGTCCGGCGGCGCCGACCGCGGCGTCGCCGTGAGCATCAGCTCCGCGTCGCCGCGTACCAACCGCACGTCCACCGCGACACCCGGATTTGCAGCGACAACGCGTCGGAGGTCGTCGAACCACTCGATCGGCTGGCCGGCGACTTGGACGATCCGATCCCCAGGTTGGAATCCCGCTTCTTCAGCCGCGCTGTCCTCGACGACGCTGCCGACCACGGCCAGGAGCTTGGGATTGCCGATGAACGCGAACATGCCCGCGAACAGAACGATCGCCAGGACGTAGTTGGCGATCGGGCCGGCGGCCACGATTGCCGCTCGCCTCCCCACGCTTTTATGGGTGAAGGCGACCTTCCGATCCTCCGGCGAGAGGGGGCGCTCCTCCTCGCTTTCGGCATGCTCGCCGAACATCTTGACGTAGCCCCCGAGCGGCAAGGCGCTGAACTTCCAGCGGGTGCCATGACGATCTGTCCAACCGAACAGCTCCGGGCCGAAACCAATAGAGAAGACCTCGACGCGGACCCCGCAACGCCGCGCAACCCAGTAGTGCCCGAGCTCGTGCGCAAATACCAGAACAGTGAGGATGAACAGGAACGGCAGGATCCAGTCCATGAGGAAGTCGATGATGATCATGTCCCGTTTTCAGGCCCTTGTCTTGGCGATCACTATGGTCGCTCTGAAAGGTTCGAGACCGCGCGCCGTGCGGACTCTCGCGCCGCAGCGTCCGCCTCGAACACGTCCTCGAGTGTCCGCACGGGCCGGGAGGGTATTCCCGCCAGGGTTTCCTCCACGACCTCCCCGATATCGAGGAAGCCGATCCGCTCGTCGAGAAAGCTGACGACCGCCTCTTCGTTCGCGGCATTGAGGATGGTGGGTGCGTTGCCCCCCAATCGCAAGGCCTTTCGCGCCAAATTGAGCGCCGGGAAGCGCTCCGCGTCCGGCGCCTCGAAGGTCAAGGTGCCGAGTTCGTGCAGGCTGAGGCGGGGCGCCGGCGTGGCGATTCGGCGCGGCCAGGCCAGGGTGTAGGCGATGGGCGTCCGCATGTCCGGCGATCCCAGCTGCGCGAGCACGGACCCGTCCTCATAGGCGACCAAGCTGTGAACGACGGATTGGGGATGCACCAGGATCTCGATCCGCTCCTCGGGAACGGGGAAAAGGTGAAAGGCCTCGATCAGCTCCAAGCCCTTGTTCATCATCGTGGCCGAGTCGATCGATATCTTGGCCCCCATCGACCAATTTGGATGAGCGAGAGCCTGCTTGCAGGTGGCCTTGGCCATGGCGTCGCGCCCCATCTCCCGGAACGGGCCGCCGGACGCGGTGAGGATGATCTTCTCGACGTGATCCACCTGGCTGCGGTCGAGCACCTGGAAGATCGCGTTGTGCTCCGAATCCACCGGAAGCAGAACCGCGCCGCACCGCTGCACCTCGCCCATCATGACCGCGCCGGCGGAGACCAGACACTCCTTGTTGGCCAGCGCGACTGTGGCGCCGCGCCTGATGGCCGCCAAAGTCGGCTGGAGTCCCGCGATCCCGACGATGGCCGCCATCACCCACTCGGCGGGCCGGCTCGCCGCGTCCACCAGCGCCTCCGGCCCGGCGGCGACTTCGATACCGCTGCCTGACAGCTCGTCCTTGAGAGCGGCGTAGGCGTCGGAGTTGGCGACAACGGCCAATCTCGGCCGCAATTGGCGCGCCTGTTCGGCGAGCAGCGGGACATTCGAGTTCCCCGTCAGCGCCTCGACGACGTAGTCCCCGGGGTGACGCAGAATCAGATCTACCGTGTTGCGCCCCACCGAACCCGTCGATCCGAGAATGGTGACGCTGCGCGGCTCCTTCGCTGGCTTCTGCTTCGTCAATACCATGCAAACAAACCGACTTCGCCAAGCCCTCCCATAACCGCGAGGGCCACCGTCGCGGCCAACAGGCCATCCACCCGGTCCAGGAGACCACCATGCCCGGGCATGATTCCGCCCGCGTCCTTAACACCAAACCGCCGTTTGATCCAGGACTCCAGCAGATCGCCAAGCGCCGAAGCGACTCCCAGCAAGCCGCCGGCCGCCGCCAGGAGACTCGCGCCGACCTGCCCGATCGTACCGGTAAAAGCGGCTCCCACGGCAGCCGCGCAAACCGTGCCTCCAACGAACCCGGCCCAGGTCTTGGCGGGGCTGACCTTGGGCGCGAGCCGCGGCCCCCCGACCCAACGGCCGAAGACGAAAGCCCCCGTATCGGCCGCCCAAACGACGGCAAACAACCATAGCAGCAAGACCCGGCCCGCCGCGTCATCTCCCCGCAACTCCACGAGCAGGACGCAAGGCAAACCCAGATAGAGGACGCCGATCGCCAGCCAGCGCCGGCGCGAACGCCTTGGCGCATCCGGCGCCAAGGCGATGAACAACAGCGCGGCTGCGAGGCCGGCCGCCAGCACGAGCATCGCGGATCCAATTCCCAGGAGCATGGCGCAGCCGACGGCACCGGGAACGACCGCCGCAAGAACGATCGTCGGCCATTCAACGACACCGCGCCCGCAGAGCCGAACCCATTCCCACAGCAGGATGAAAGCGGCGACAAGGACAAAGAGATCGAAATAGGGCGGACCAAGATAGATAGCCCCAAGTGTCGGCGGGATCGCGATTGCGGCCGAGAGCAAACGCGACTTAATCATCCCGTTCGCCGCCGGCTCAGTGACCGGTTGTGCCGTAGCGCCTCTCACGCCCCTGGAACTCCCTGATGGCATTGGCGAAATGCTCCTTCGAGAAGTCTGGCCAGAGCGTCTCGACAAACACGAACTCCGTGTAGGCCAGTTGCCAGAGCAGGAAGTTGCTGATGCGCTTCTCGCCGCTTGTGCGGATCAGGAGATCGGGATCGGGAATTCCATGGGTGTAGAGGTGGCGGGCAAAGGCAACCTCATCGATTTCGTCCGGCCTCAGCTTGCCGGTCTTGACGGCCTCGGCCAAGCGGCGGACCGCACTGACAAGCTCGTGACGGCCGCCATAGTTGAGGGCCATCATGAGTTGAAGCCTGGTATTCCCCGCAGTCTGCGCCTCGGCCGACTCGATCAGGGAGACGATATCCCCGGCCAAGCGGCTACGATCCCCGATCACCTTCAGGCGCACGCCACTCTCTAAAAGCTTGTCGACCTCACTTCGAAGATAAAATCGCAGGAGCCCCATCAAATCGCTTACTTCCGACTGTGGGCGGCTCCAGTTCTCCGAGGAGAAACCATACAGCGTGAGCCAGCCGACTCCCATTTCGACGGCGGCCTCGACGATGCTCCGCGCGGTCTCCGCGCCGCGCCTGTGACCAGCGGTTCGAGGGAGTCCCCGGGCGGCCGCCCACCGGCCGTTGCCGTCCATGATGATGGCGACATGCAGAGGCGTTGGTGGCGGATCCCCTGGCAGCGGAACGGCTTTCATCGGTCTCACACCTGCATGATTTCCTTTTCTTTATTGGAAAGCATCTCATCGACCCGTTTGATGCGCTCGTCCGTCATCTCCTGGATCTCGCGTCCATAATCGTGATGCTCGTCCTCAGAAATCTCGCTGTCCTTTTCCGCCCGCTTGAGTTGATCCATGGCATGTCGGCGAACATTGCGCACGGCTACGCGAGCTTCCTCCGCGTATTTGCCCGCCACCTTGGTGATCTCGACCCGCCGCTCTTCCGTCAGCGGAGGAATGGGCACACGCACGATCTGTCCGTCGCTCGCCGGATTCAAACCGAGCCCGGATTCCATGATGGCCTTCTCGACCGCCTTGACCAGATTCTTGTCCCACACCTGTACGGTCAACATACGAGGTTCGGGAACCCCGACCGTGCCGACCTGGTTGATCGGCATTTGCGAGCCATACGCGGCCACACTGATCGGTTCGAGAAGGCTTGCCGCCGCCCGGCCGGAGCGGAGCCCCCCAAACTCCTTCGACAGCGCCTCCACGGCACCGTCCATGCGCCGACCAACGTCTTTCTTGATTGCGTTAAAATCCACCTCGGCCACGATCCACCTCCCTTATCAGCCAATCATGGTGTACGTGCCGCCGCCGGTGACGACCTCACCGAAAGCTCCCGGATTGTGAAGCGAAAACACCAGGATGGGAACCTTGTTGTCACGCGCAAGGACCACGGCGGACGCGTCCATGACCCGCAAATCGCGGGTCAGAACCTCCTGATAGGAAAGACGGTCGAATCGTTCGGCGGAGCTGTCCTTCTTCGGATCGGCGGAATAGACGCCGTCCACCTGAGTCGCCTTGAGCAACGCATCGCAACCCATTTCAACGGACCGCAGAGCCGCCGCCGTGTCGGTCGTGAAAAACGGGTTGCCGGTGCCAGCGGCGAAGATGACAACGCGGCCTTTCTCCATATGCCGGATGGCGCGACGCCGGATATACGGCTCGCAGACGGCCGTGATCTGGATTGCCGATTGAACCCGGGTCTCCACACCCTGCCGCTCCAGCGCGTTCTGCAAAGCCAACGCGTTGATGACGGTTGCTAGCATGCCCATGTAGTCGGCCCCGGCACGTTCCAACCCGCCGGCCTCGGCCATGCCCCCGCGCAGGATGTTGCCCCCGCCGATGACGAGGCTGACCTGCACCCCCATGCCGATGACCGCCTTGATCTCGGACGCTACGCCCCCCAACGTATCGAAGTCGAACCCGAAACCGCCCATCAATCCTTCGCCGGAAAGCTTCAACAAGACGCGTCGGTATCGCGGTGATTTCGGCATGCGTGGGTCGCCTCCGTTGTTCTGAATGAAGCAGGGGTTTTCGAATGCTCCTAGCCGGCGATCACAACACCACCGACCCAGCCCCGCATCCTCGCCGGGTCAGATCTTACACGATGGTCACCTGAACGGTCTTCCGTCATCGCACCGATGGCGCAACCAACAACCGGAATACCGATGGATGGACAAGAGCCTACCCCTCCCCGCTTTAGGCGGCCCCTTGGTCCTCCTCCTGCTTACCCAGACCTTCGCCAAGGGCGAAACGGACGAACTGCCCCACCGTCACGGGGCCGCCGGCCTCCTTGGACGCGTTTTCCAGCACCTTGCCGACCTTGCTCTCCGAGTCGATGACAAAGACCTGATCGACCAGACAAACCTCCTCAAAGAACTTTCTCAACCTGCCCTCAACCATCTTCTCGATGATGTTCTCGGGCTTGCCCGAGCCGCGCGCCTGCTCCATCAACACATCGCGTTCCCGCCGCAGGACCGCCGCGTCCAGATCCTCGCGCGAAATCGACTGCGGGTTGGCGGCGGCGACATGCATGGCGAGCTGACGCCCGAGCGTTCCGAGCCCGTCGCCGGGGTTGCTCGTATCCAGCCGGACCAAGACCCCGATTTTGCCCAAACCAGGAGCGATCGTACCGTGCAGATAGGTTCCCAGCATCCCGGCCCCGGCATCGACGGTCGCGGCCCGACGCAGCGACATGTTCTCGCCGATGGTCCCGATGAGCTGCGTCAACTGGTCTTGAACGGTGTGGCTGGTGCCCGGATAGGTCGCCTGCTTGAGGGCGTCCGCGTCGGAGCCGGCCGGCAGTCCCAGGGCGACGTCGGCCACGGTGGTCACGAAGTCCTGGAACTTCTCGTTGCGGGCGACAAAATCCGTCTCGCTGTTCACTTCGACGACCGCCCCAACCTGACCGTTCTGGGCAAGGGCGACCAGCCCCTGAGAGGCGGTCCGGCCCGATCGCTTGGCCGCCGCCGCGAGCCCT
Source organism: Rhodospirillales bacterium (assembly GCA_028281785.1). Taxonomy (GTDB): domain Bacteria; phylum Pseudomonadota; class Alphaproteobacteria; order Rhodospirillales; family Shumkoniaceae; genus JANQJG01. The sequence goes on along the minus strand of JANQJG010000073.1, from coordinate 35,501 downwards.
TTTTTGCGGAGCCAATCGACCGCCACCTCGACATCGCCCCCGCTTTCCGCAAGGGCGTTCTTGCAGTCCATCATTCCGGCACCGGTGCGATCACGCAGCTCTTTAACCTGGGAGGCGCTGATTCCTGCCATCGTTATCCTCTTGTCGACGAAACCTGATCAAATCCGAACAGCGTCAAGATGACCCCCGACGCCGATATGCTAGGGTAAAATATCCCCAGGGGACGCTCCCCCGGGAGCGGCCTAGGACGAAGGAGCAGCCTGCGTCGGCTCCGCCACCTCCTCCGCTGTCTCAACTTCGGATTCCGTGGCTTCCGTGGAAGCCTCTGGCTGATCCGCGGCCGGCTCGACCGTTTCGGCGGCGTTCGGCGGGGCCGGTTCCGTCGCGCCACCCGATGGCGGTTCGTCCGCCTCACCCGTGTCGGCGGTCTCCGCGAGTTCAGCCTGCACCGCGCCAGCCTCCGCCTCCGACAGTTCCTCCGGCAGTGATTCGGCCGGCCCCTCCTCGGACTCGCCCGCGTCCACGCCGGACGCCGCCATCTCGGTCTGGATTCCCGACAGCACCGTGCCGACGATCAATTCGCAGTAAAGATTGATGGCGCGAATGGCGTCGTCGTTCCCGGGAATCGGGTATTCGACACCGTCTGGATCGCTGTTGCTGTCGACAACGGCGACGACGGGAATGCCCAGCTTCTGCGCCTCGGCCACGGCAATGGCCTCTTTGTTCGTATCGATGACGAAGATGATATCGGGCAGCCCGCCCATCTCCTTGATGCCGCCGAGCGCCCGGTTGAGCTTCTCCTGCTCGCGCGTGAGGTGCAGAAGCTCCTTCTTCGTCAATCCCGCGCTGCCCTCATCCAACTGCTGCTCGAGAGTGCGCAGCCTTTTGATCGAATTGGAGATCGTCCGCCAATTCGTCATCATCCCGCCGAGCCAGCGGTGGTTGACGTAAAACTGACCGCAGCGCTTGGCGGAGTCGGCGACCTTCTCGCTAGCCTGGCGCTTGGTGCCCACGAAGAGCACGCGACCACCGGCGCCGACGATCTCCTCGATCGCCTTCATGGCCCGGTAGAGCATGGGCACGGTCTGCTGAAGGTCGATGATGTGAATGCCGCCACGGACGCCGAAGATGTAAGGCGCCATCTTCGGATTCCAGCGCCGGGTGTTGTGCCCGAAATGCACGCCCGCCTCAAGAAGCTGGCGCATCGTGAAGCTTGGCAAGGCCATGATTTGTCACCTTTTTCCGGTTGCGAACGTCCGCGGGCGATTCCCGGTCAAGCCGGGCACCGGAGCGATCCATCGGTTGATCACCGACAACCGCCTGCCCGCGTGCGGATTTGGGCCGGTTACTTACCGCCGGCCTCAATGTATTGCAAGGGATTTCGGGCTGCCGGGCCATGCCAATCAAGGCGATAGGACGGTCAAAGGGGTCGGCCTCCCCGGGTCGCCGCAGTATGAGGGTCCCTAACAAAAGACAGCGGGGTCACAAATGGGGGAGAGAGGAAGTGTTCTATATCTCTTCGGCATTCAGGATGCCGGGGATGTCCCGCATTTCGAACAGCACGGCGGGAGAGACGGCATAACCTTCCGACAGAACGACTTCTACTTCGCTGCCATCCTCGAGACTGCACAGAAGCTGCACACGGCCCCGCCCCTTTCCGCTGCGGTTCAGCGTCTCACGAACACGCGCCAGAGACGCCCCCGACCGCAGACTCAGTTTGAGCCCCGGGCTGGTCTGGGCCGCCACCTCCGCCAACGGGGACAGGGATTGGGCGGTAAAGCGCACGTCTTCCCCCTCGAATTGGGCCGTCGCCTTGACGAACAGGGAGTTGCCGACCTCCAGGAGGTCGCGGCTGGCGGCCAGCACTTCCGAAAACGCCGTCACTTCGAAAACGCCCGAGGCATCCGAGAATTGGACAAAGGCGAAGCGGTTTCCCCGTCCCGAGGTGCGCTCCTTCTTGGCGATCACAGTCCCGGCCAGCGACACGGCGCGGGAGCGACCCTCGGCCAGAATCTCGGCCACCGGCTGGGCGCCCAGCCGCGCCAGGGTTTTGCCATAGGCATCAAGGGGGTGGGCGGAGAGATAAAAACCGATAGCCTCGAATTCCTCGCGCAGGCGGTCCATCGGCGACCAGTCCGGCAGGTCCGGCAGAACCGGAAGCGTCGCCTCCCCGGCTTCGCCGAACAATCCCATCTGATTGCTGATCCGATCCTCGGCCACCGCCGCCGCATGGCGAAGGAGGGAGTCTCCGGCCTCGAAGAGCTGCCGGCGGTTTCCATGGAGGCTGTCGAGAGCCCCCGCCCGCACCAGATTTTCGAGCTGCCGCTTGTTCAACACATGCGGATCGATGCGGTTGATCAGGTCGGCGAGCCCCTTGAACGGACCATTCTCCCGGCGTTCGTCAACCAGGGCCCCCATGGCCCCCTCGCCCACATTCCGGATGGCCGCCAGCGCATAGCGAACGGCGCCCTTGCCCTCGGCATCCGTCTCGACCGCGAAGGCCGTGTCCGAGGCATTGACGTCCGGCGGCAGCAACGGGATTTGGAGACGATTCAGCTCCTGCCGATAGCCGGACAGCTTGTCCGTGTTGTGCATGTCGAGGGTCATCGACGCGGCCATGAACTCGACCGGGTGGTTCGCCTTGAGGTAGGCCGTCTGATAAGCGACCAAGGCATAAGCGGCGGCATGCGATTTGTTGAAGCCGTAGCCCGCGAACTTGGCCACGAGATCGAAGATCGTCGTCGCCTTGGATTTGGGTACCCCGCGGGCAACCGCCCCTTCGACGAAGGTCTGCCGCTGCAGATCCATTTCGGACTTGATCTTCTTGCCCATGGCGCGGCGAAGCAAGTCAGCGCCGCCGAGCGTATAGCCCGACAACACCTGTGCGATCTGCATCACCTGTTCCTGATAAATGATGATGCCATAGGTCTCTTTGAGGATTTCCTCAAGCGTTGGATAAAGATAGTCGGGCGCCTCGTCGCCATGCTTGCGCCGGATGTAGCTGGGGATGTTGTCCATCGGCCCCGGGCGATAGAGCGAGACGATGGCGATGATGTCCTCGAAGTTGTCGGGCCGGAGCTTGCGCAGGACATCCCGCATGCCGGCGCTTTCCAACTGGAACACGCCGGTGGTTTCGCCCTTCCCCAGCAAGCGGAAGGTCGCCTCGTCATCAAGCGGCAGGTGGGACAGGTCGATAGGAATGTGGCGGCCGGCAAGCAGCTCGACCGCCCGGGCCAGGACCGTCAGCGTCTTGAGGCCGAGGAAATCGAACTTCACCAGCCCCGCCGATTCCACGAACTTCATGTTGAAGCCGGTCACCGGCATGTCCGACCGCGGATCGCGATAGAGCGGGATCAGTTCCTCCAGGGGCCGGTCGCCAATCACAACGCCGGCGGCGTGGGTCGAGGCGTGGCGATAAAGGCCCTCGAGCGGGCGCGCGATCGCGAACAGCCGGGTGACGGCCTCCTCCTCGGCGATCATCTTCTGCAACTGGGGCTCGCCGGCGATGGCCTGCTCGAGATTCACCGGATGGGCCGGGTTGTTGGGGACGAGCTTGCAGATCCGGTCCACCTGCGAGTAGGGCATCTCGAGCACGCGGCCGACATCGCGCAGGACCGCCCGCGCCTGCAGCTTTCCGAAGGTGATGATCTGAGCCACCTTGTCGTGGCCGTACTTCTCCTGCACATGGCGGATCACGCGATCCCGCTGGTCCTGGCAGAAATCGATATCGAAATCCGGCATCGACACCCGCTCGGGGTTCAGGAACCGCTCGAACAGGAGGCCAAAACGGAGGGGATCGAGATCGGTGATGGTGAGAGACCAGGCGACCACCGAGCCCGCCCCCGATCCGCGTCCCGGCCCTACGGGAATGCCCTCCGACTTGGCCCAGCGGATAAACTCGGCCACGATCAGGAAGTAGCCGGCAAACCCCATGTCGATGATCACATCGAGTTCGTAGTCGAGACGCTCCCGATAGGGCTTGGCCGCCGCCGCCCTCTCCTCCTCCGACATGCCGTCGGCGAACACCTGCGCCTCCAGGCGCGTCTCCAGCCCGTCCCGTGCGAGGGCCTTCAGCTCGTCGGCCTCGTTGCGGCCCTCTCCACAGTCATAAGGCGGCAGGATGGGTTTTCGCTTCTCCACCATGAAGGCGCAGCGGCGAGCCACGACCAGCGTGTTATCGACGGCCTCGGGTAGGTCCGCGAACAAGGCCCGCATCTCGGCGGCGCCTTTGAAACAGTGCTCAGCCGTGAGGCGCATCCGGCCGGGCTCGGAGACATAGGCGCTCCCGGCGATGCAGGTCAGCGCGTCATGCGCCTCGAACATGTCCTGCTTCGGAAAGAAGGCTTCATTGGTCGCGACCAACGGCAGGCTGTGCCGGTAGGCGAGATCCACCAAACCGTTCTCGATCAGCCTTTCGGAGTCTTGTCCGTGACGCTGGAGTTCCACATACAGCCGGTTCGGGAAGGCTTCGACAAGGCGAAGGAGGATTGCCTCAGCGTCATCCACGCGCCCCTCGGCAAGGCTTGGCCCCAGCGGTCCCCGCGGACCGCCGGTGAGCGCCAGAAGTCCCTTGGCGTTTCGCCCGAGAGCGGCCAGCGGAACCCGGGGGTCCGTCGCTTCCTCGCCGTCCAGATAAGCCAGCTTGAGCAGCCGCAGAAGGTTTTGATACCCGGTATCGTTTTGGACGAGAAGGACAAGCGTCCGGGACGGCGGGAGCCCGTTGCCGCGGCCGTTGCCCTCGCTGCGGCCGGTCGCTGTGGCGCCGTCGATAACGCTGAGCTGACAACCGATGATCGGTTGGATGCCGGCGGCGGCGCAGGCGGCCGAGAAGTCCATCGCGCCGAAGATGTTGTCCGTGTCGGTCATGGCCACGGCCGGCATGCGGTGATCGCGCGCCAAGCCGACCAATTCCGGAACGCGGATCGCCCCCTCCAGCAGGGAGTAGGCCGTGTGGACTCTCAAATGGACGAAATCGGCATGCGCCATGGCGAAAGGATTCCACAGCCGACCGCACCATGCCATCCATATCTGGCGCCGGGCCTCGGCTTATCCACAAGAAATTGAGTTGTTGTGTGAATCGGGGATGATTTTAAGCCGGAACGACGACACCGTGGTCGAGGCGCACGGTGCGGTCCATGCGGGCGGCCAGATCGGTGTTGTGTGTGGCGATCAGGACACTGAGCCCGGCATTGCGCGCAATGCTCAGCAACAGGCTGAAGACCTCGTTGGCGGTGTCGGGATCGAGGTTGCCCGTGGGCTCGTCCGCGAGCAGCAGCTTGGGCGAGTTTGCGAGCGCACGGGCAATGGCCACCCGCTGCTGTTCGCCCCCTGACAGACGACCGGGCCGGTGGGTTTCGCGCTCCGTCAGGCCAAGCATCGCAAGCAGTTCGCTCGCCCTTTTCCGGGCCTCGCCGCGGTCGAACCCGGCGATGATCTGCGGGACCAGCACGTTCTCGAGCGCCGAGAATTCGGGCAGCAGGTGATGATACTGGTAGACGAAGCCGATGTTGTGGCGCCGCAATCGTGTCCGCGCGTCGTCGCCAAGCTCACGCGAGGACTCGCCGGAAACCAGAACCTCGCCGTCGTCCGGACGTTCCAGAAGCCCGGCGATGTGCAACAGCGTGGACTTGCCCGCGCCCGAGGGCCCGATAAGAGCCACGATCTCGCCCGCCTTGATTTCCAGGTCGACCCCGCGCAGAACCTCCAGCGCCCGCCGTCCCTGGCGGAAGCTACGGATGACCCGGCGTAGCCCAAGAACGATGTCACTCATAACGCAGCGCCTCCGCCGGGTCGATGCGCGAGGCCCGCCAGGATGGATAGATCGTGGCCAGGAAGGACAGCCCCAACCCCATGCCGACGACGGCCAACACCTCCCAAGGATTCACCTCGGCGGGGAGCTGGGACAGGAAATAGATCGTGGGGTCGAACAGTTCGCTGCCGGTCAGGCCCTGAATCCACTGGCGTATCGTCTCGATGTTCGCGGAAAAGAGAAGTCCGAGAAGAAAGCCGAGGAACGTCCCGATAATGCCGACGCTGGCCCCAGCCAGGAAGAAGATCCGCATGACCATGCCGCTGGTCGCGCCCATCGTGCGCAGGATGGCGATGTCGCGGCCCTTGTCCTTAACCAGCATGATCATGCTGGAGATGATGTTGAAGGCGGCAACGACGATGATCAGGGTGAGGATCAGGAACATCACGTTCCGCTCGACCTGGATCGCATTGAAGAAGCTGGCGTTGAGCTGCTGCCAATCGATGACCCGGCCGGCGCCGGACAACAGGCGCGAGATCTCGACACCGGCCGACCGGGTGCTGTTGACATTCTCGACATAGACTTCGAGGTTGGTGACGGCATCGGGCAGCCGGAAATAGACCTGCGCCGCCTCCAACGGCATGAAGATGAAGCTCGAATCGTACTCGTACATGCCGATGTTGAACGTCGCGACAATGCGATAGGCCCGCACCCGGGGCACCGTCCCGAAGGCGGTGACATTTCCCTTCGGCGAAATCAGGGAGATCTTGTCGCCGACGCCGAGCCCCAGCAGCGCCGCCAGCCGCGAACCGACAACCACGGCGTCACCGCCCGAGAAGTCGTCCAGCGATCCCGCGAGGATGTTGTCCGCGATGATCGAGCGGGCCGCGAGATCGCTTCCGCGCACGCCCCGCACGACGGCGCCGCGGGCCGTCCCACGAACCGTCGCCATGACCTGGCCCTCGATCATCGGCGTCACCTGAACCACATCCGGCACGCCCCGAACACGCTCGGCGAGATCATCGAAATCGGCCAGACGATTGGCCTGGCCCGATACCATGAGATGGCCGTTGATCCCGAGGATGCGGGTCAGGAGTTCCTGGCGGAAGCCGTTCATGACGGACATCACGATGATCAGCGTCGCCACCCCCAACGCGATGCCGAGCAGCGAGAACCACGCGATGACGGAGATGAAGCCTTCCTGCCGCCTTGCCCGCAGGTAGCGCATGGCGACCATCCATTCGAACCGGGAGAACACGAGCAGATTTCCTCTCGCGCGTTGTCAGATGAGGCTAGCCGACGAACCGGGCAAGCGCCGATTCGGGCGACAAGTCATGGCGCTCGCCGACCTTCCTCGCCTTAAGCTCGACGACGCCGTTCTTGAGGCCGCGGGGGCCAACGACCAACTGCCAAGGCAGGCCGATGAGATCCATGTCCGCGAACTTCACGCCCGGCCTTTCGTCACGATCGTCATACAGCACCTCGACGCCGGCGCCGGTCAGCTTGCCGTAAACGTCATCACACGCTGCCTCGCAGTCCGGATCACCCGCCTTCAGATTGACCAGACCGATCTGGAAGGGGGCCACACTCTCCGGCCAGACGATGCCCTGCTCATCGTGCGACGCCTCGATAATGGCGCCGACCAAGCGCGACACGCCGATGCCGTAGGACCCGCATTCGAGAAGCACGCTTTCGCCGTTCGGGCCCGCGACCGCAGCCTTCATCGGCACCGAATACTTGGTTCCGAAATAGAAGATATGGCCGACCTCGATTCCCCTCGCCATCACCAGGGAGTCGCCCAAATGTTTGGCCCGTTCGGGATCGTGCTTGTCTTCCGTGGCCGCGTAGAGCGACAGCCATTGATCGACCACCGGCTGCAGATCGTCGTCATAGGAGACCTCGGGGCCCGGCACCTTGAGGTCCAGCCTCGCGGGATCGCAGTAGACCTGGGTTTCCCCGGTCTCCGCCAAGATGATGAACTCATGGCTGAGATCGCCGCCGATGGGTCCGCTCTCGGCTGACATGGGAATGCTCTTGAGCCCCATGCGCTCGAAGGTCCGAAGATAGGCCAGGAACATCTTATTATAGGCCCTGCGGGCGCCGGCAGCGTCGAGATCGAAGGAGTAGGCATCCTTCATCAGGAACTCGCGCCCCCGCATCACGCCGAAACGGGGGCGGATCTCGTCCCGGAACTTCCACTGAATGTGGTAAAGCAGCTTCGGCAGATCCTTGTAGCTCCTCACACTGTCGCGAAAGATCTGGGTGATCTGTTCCTCATTGGTCGGGCCGTACAGCATGTCGCGGTCATGGCGGTCGCGGATGCGCAGCATCTCCGGACCGTAGTCGTCGTAGCGGCCGCTCTCGCGCCATAGCTCCGCCGGTTGCACCGTCGGCATCAGCATCTCTTGGCAGCCGGCGCGATCCTGCTCTTCCCGCACGATCCCTTCGACCTTCTTCAGCACCTTGAACCCGAGAGGCAGCCAGGAATAGATCCCGGCGCTCGACTGGCGCATCAGGCCGGCGCGCAGCATCAGCCGATGGGAGACGATCTGCGCCTCCGCCGGGTTCTCCTTCAGGGTGGGCAGAAAGTATCGCGACAAACGCATGGAGGCCGTTTCCTTCCCGAGAGCCGTGGGCCGGCACTTTAGAGCACTGTTGGACCAAATGGGAACAATTCTGATGGCTCCGCGGCGTCGCGGTCCGTCAGGCGCCGGACGCGGCGCGATGCGGGGCCATCGGGCAAGTCCGGCAACGCAGCGGACGCCCGCCGCAGGCCATCCCGAAAGGCCTCGGTCAGAATGGGTCCATTTGGTCCAATAGTTCTCTGGGCGAAGGCCGGACCGACATCAATGGCCAGCCCGGCGAATGAAGGGCACGGAATATGGCGGAATTGGGGAGATCGTGCTTGCGCCGGACGTCCACCTCGCTAATGCTTCCAAGCATGTCGGATACTGGGCCATCCCCGGCGGCCAGAGCCCGCGCGCTGATACGCTCCTCGGCCACGGCGACATTGTCGACGGCCCTGGGTCCCGAGCGCTGGCCTTACGGGTCGCTGGTCATCGCGGCCTGCGACCACGACGGAAGCCCCATTCTGTTCCTCTCGACCCTGGCCGAGCACACCCACAATCTGGAGGCGGACCCGCGCTTGTCGCTGCTCTTCCGCGAGGAGCCCCAGGGCGAGGATCCCCAAACCCGCGGCCGCGTTGCCGTGCTTGGAACCGCGAGAAGGAGTAAGGAGCCCCGCCTGACCGCGCGTTTCTTCGCCCGCCATCCGCAGGCCCGGCCAATGACGGAATTCCGCGACTTCGGCATTTTCCTGGTCGATATGGTACGGGCGCGGCTGATCGGCGGGTTCGCCGATGCGCGCTGGATCGAGGGGCGGAGGCTGCGCCTCGATGTCTCGACCTGCGGTGCCCTGGCCGACAAGGAGGCCGACATCCTCGCCCATATGAACGCGGATCATCGGGACGCGCTCGACGGGTACGCCACACGCCTCCTCGGCCGCAGCGGAACCGGCTGGACCATGACCGGCTGCGATCCGGAGGGCTGCGACCTCCGGCGAGAGGGCGAAGTTGCCCGCCTGCCCTTCCGGACGATCGTCATGGACGCCCCGGCGGCCCGCGCAGAGCTGGTTCGCCTGGCAACCGAGGCAAGAGCCGCCGCGACATGACGGGCACAGATCGGCTGCGGCCACGAACCGCCCGGTCACCGAGGGCGCCTATTTCGCAATGACGTTGCTCACCCCTTCGGCGCCCATGAACACGACCAGCACCCGGGCCGGGCCGGCGCCAGTGTTGCGGCCGTCATGCCACGCGTCGATGGCTTCCAGGAAAGCGGTGCCGGCCTTGTAGACGCGCGTCCCATGCGCGCCGTAATCGACGGTCAGCTCGCCCTCGAGAATGTAACCATAGGTCGGTACGCCGTGCTTGTGCCAGCCGGTGGTCTCCCCCGGCTCCATGGTCACGATTAGGGATTCGATCCGCGCCGGCGCGCCCTCCGGATAGCGGACCGCCTCGCCGATGACGGTCTCACCGGCGTCCACCAGCGGCTCGACTCTCTTGTAGTCCGCCGCCGAGGCGAGGGTAGAAATTGCAGAAACCGCCAGGACGGCAATTGCCGCGACGAATGCGCGATTGCTCACCGACCTCCCCCTCCTGTTCCGAATGGGTGGGTGATGGATGGTGTGAAATTAGATAGCGTCGATCCGACGGAATCAGAAGCCGTAATAGCGTCGGCAAGCGTCGAGGATGGCATGATGCTCGGCATCGCCGAGGGGCTGCCCGTTGAAGGTCAGCTCGCCGGTTCGGATGTCGTACGCCACGGTGCCGACGGTCATGTCCACATCGCCGAACCTGCTCGAATCGCGAAGCGCCGCGACGAGCGCCGCATTGGCCGCGGCCGACTCGCCGGCAGAAGCGGACGCCGATGTCGCGGCCGTCGCGGCCGCGATGCCCGCGTCGCGGAGCTCGGTGACCGCCGGATCCTCGCCGGGCTGAGGGTCGCCGCTGATGGTCGCCGCCAAAGACGCCGCGTCGGCGGCGGCATCGGCCGCGTTTTGCGTTTCCGTCGCCTTGCCATCGACGGTTTGAGAGGCCTCGGCGGCATCCGCCGATGATCGCGCCTGCTCGGCGGCCGCCGTAACCTGGTCCGCATCGGCCTGGGCCTGGGCGGCGGTCGCGGCCGCGGCCTCCGCGTCGGCCTCCGCGGTATCGGCGGCGCGACGAAGCGCGGTATTGGACGGATCGGCATCGACGGCCGTCCTAGCCGCCAGAAGAGCCGCGTCGGCGGCGGCGGCGGCGGCCGCCGACGCGTCAGCGATGTCCTGAGCTTCCTCGGCCGCGTTCTCCGCAGAGGCCGCCGCCGATTCGGCCAGAGTCGCCGCATCCCTTGCCTTGTCGGCGGCCAGAACCGCGCGGGTCGCCGTGTCCGCGTCCTCCTCCGGACCATCGAGAAAGCGCCGGATATCGACGGTGATGTCGAAGCTGTAGGTCTCGGGAAGCACGAGCCTTGACCGGCCGCCAAGATCGGCGGGAGCCACCGGCCGTCCCCGGACATCAACTCCCGGGCGGAAGGCAACGTCGCCGCCCGGCCGGTGCCGGACGATCCGCCGGCAGTCCTTCTTCGTCACCACGATGCTCTGCTTCAGGAACACGGCGTCGTCTGCTTCCACCGCTCCTGGAAGCAAAAAGGATCCGCCGAAGAGTATAAAAAGGAGGGCCCGAACTGCCGCCATCGGCGTTTCTCCCACGCGGTCGGCTTAGCGCTTAACAAAACCGCAACAGATCGATTACAGTCGCCAACCTTAACGCACGGTAAACGGGGTAGATTCGCAGACCGCGCAACAAGGTATTTGGGGGGATACGCGCATGCTCGACTCGCTGTTCAAGCTATCCGAGAACGGGACCAACGTTCGCACGGAGATCATTGCCGGGGCCACCACTTTTCTGACGATGGCCTATATCGTCTTCGTCAACCCGTCGATCCTGTCGATCACGGGCATGGATGCGGGCGCCGTTCTGGTCGCGACCTGCCTCGCCGCGGCGATCGGCACGGCGATCATGGGGCTATACGCCAACTATCCCTTTGCCCTCGCACCGGGCATGGGCCTGAACGCTTATTTCACCTTTGGCGTCGTCCAGGGGATGGGCTTTACTTGGCAGGTGGCGCTCGGCGCCGTCTTCGTTTCGGGCGTGCTGTTCATCATCATCAGCGTGTTGCCGATCAGGGAATGGATCATCAACGCGATTCCAACATCCCTGAAGATGGCCATTTCGGCCGGGATCGGCCTGTTCCTCGGGATCATCGCGCTCGAGAACGCCGGCATCATCGTGGATCACCCGGCGACGCTCGTGACCCTCGGCGATCTCACGAGCACCACAGTCATCCTTGCGGTCGTGGGTTTCCTGGCCATGGTCGTGCTCAGCGCGCTGCGCGTGCCCGGGGCCATGATCATCGCGATCCTCGGCGTGACACTGATCGGCGTCCTTCTCGGGCTGACCGAACCCAAAGGTCTTGTCTCGGCACCGCCGAGCCTGGCCCCGACCTTCATGCAGATGGACATCGCCGGGGCGCTCAGCCTGAGCCTCATCACGATCGTCTTCGCCTTTCTTTTCGTGGACCTGTTCGATACGGCCGGCACCCTGGTCGGAGTCGCCCATCGCGGCGGCATGCTCGATGATCGAGGCCGGCTCCCGCGGCTGCGCAAGGCGCTGATCGCCGACAGCTCGGCGACCGTCGCCGGCGCCGCCCTCGGCACCTCGACGACGACGAGCTATATCGAAAGCGCGGCCGGCATCAACGCCGGCGGACGCACGGGGCTCACGGCGGTCACCGTCGCCGTGCTGTTCCTGTTGTGCCTGTTTCTGGCGCCGCTGGCGGAGACCATTCCGCCCTACGCCACGGCCCCGGCCCTGTTGTTCGTCGCCTGTCTGATGGCGCGGGGACTGGCGGAGATCAACTGGGACGACATCACCGATGTCGCCCCCGCCGTGATCACCGCCCTGGCCATGCCTCTTACCTATTCCATCGCCAACGGCATCGGTTTCGGCTTCATCACCTTTGCCGTGGTCAAGCTCTTGAGCGGGCGTCACCGCGAGGTGAGCCTCGCCGTTTACGTTCTCGCGATCCTGTTCATCATCAAGTTCGCGATTCTCTGACGGCCGAGGGGCGGCGCCGAGCGTTGGCGCCGCCCCCGCGTATCCTTCCTGTCCGCAGGCAGCCAAGCCCGCCTACCACCTCGGATTTACCGGTATTGGCGAATCGACGGCCGCGATACAACGGTTGTGGACATTCTTGTCCCCAAATCCCAATATCTTAGCAAAGACAACAACACCAATCACGCTTCCGGGAGGTTGCGGCTTTTGGGGGGCCGCAACGACCTCTGTTCTGGGGACATATGTCATGAGAAAACGGATTCCGAAGGGCACGCCGAACGCCATCGACAAATACGTTGGATCGCGCGTCCGGGCCCGCCGCGTCGGCCTGCGGATGAGTCAAACCAGCCTGGGCCAAGCCATCGGCGTGACCTTTCAACAGATTCAGAAATACGAAAACGGGTCAAATCGGATCGGCGCCAGCAATCTCTTCCGGATTTCCAGCGCCCTAGGTGTCGACGTGGCGTTCTTCTTCGAAGGAATGCCGGATGCGACGGCAAAAGCCGGAACGGTCACCCGAGGTCGGGGACTCGCGGAAGCCTCGGCAACGGAGTTTGAAGACGACCCGATGAGTTCTCGGGAAGCCATCGAATTGATGCACAACTACTTCCGCGTCAGCGACGGAGTGGTTCGCAAGCGTCTTTTTCAGTTCGTCAAGGCGTTGGCGGACAACGAAAAAGCCGGTTAGGCGGCTTTTTCATCGCGTGGATGCCGGCGGCGCCCCGGGAGGGGAGTGTCATTCACCAGAACGCCGCCGATGACGCGGAAGGAGTTGGTGATATGCAACGCTCCGCGACTGCAGGGATGGCCTGTGCCACGCACCGAGGCAGTGGCGGTAAGCGCCCAAGAAGGATAGCAGCAAACTCTTTCAACGGCTGCTAATAACTTGATTTTATTGAAAAATCATGCCCGTCAAGCTTGACGTAAAAAGTCGGGTATTGCACACTCGGAGTGCGAGGGACGATGCGTTCCCCGCGTCGTCCCCAGGAGTCACCGCTGGAGGCGCGCGTCGTGAGAGGCCACTGTCTGGCAACCGCCGAGATCACATATCGCATGCCGGATCACCCTCGTCTTCTTCAGACGTTCGTATGGCAGCAATTCGACATCGCCCCGGATTATCCGGGTCTGCGTCGATTCCTGACCTTTTGGCAGGCCCACCTTGACGGAGCCCTTCATTCCGTTCGGGTCGCCCACACGAAACCCAACAGACAGACAGATATCAGGGTGGCGAAGAGCGTATTTCGGCTTCACTGAGACCGGAGCGGCGAGAAGTCATCACGACGCCCCGGCCGATACCTGCTCCTCTCCACCTTCCATGTCTGTCGGCATAGACAAATCCGAGGCCGTGTCGCGGTCCCGCATGCGATCCGAGACCACCAACGCGGCCAGCGCACCGAATGCTAACCCGGCGGCGAAATGCGCCGCGAAGTTCAGCGCCGATCGAATAAGCATGATCAATCCTCCCAGGACGAGCCGCGGCGACGCCGTTTCGCCGCGCAGACAAGTGCCGCGCCCAACGTCGCACCCTTGAGAAATGCACCGATGGCGACGAGATAAGACCAAACCATTTTCCGTTCTCCCTCTTAGGGCCTGTTGACATTCACCGCGTCGATCTTCGGGACGCGCGGTTTCCCGACCATATATGGGATGCTACGCGGCCGATGACGTGCCGGATCAAACCAGACGCCCGCTGGACATATGAGATCGTGTCCGGCGACACGTGAAGCGGACTGGCGCATTGCAATTGAAACAACGCATGGAGAAAATAGGCCGCGAACGCTCCTTGTCGGAGGGGTCCTCCGGGGGACGCTTGAGCAGCTGCGGGCGGATGACGTCCCGGGCTGACAGAACGGCTTGATCCAGGCGGGTGGGAAAAAAATGGCGCTCGGACTGCACGAGAGCAGACGACAACGCAGCAGGCGGAAAAAACTCACTTTCGTAAAATGGTTGCTTTTCCTCGCCTGTCTGGTGGGCGCGGGCTACTTCGCCTATGTCAGCGGCTCGGAGCTCGCGCGGCTCGAAGTGCACAGCCTCTCCGAAGAGCTGGCCCAGAGGATCGAAGCGATCGAGACCCTTGAAGACGAAAACGCCCAGCTTCGCGCTGATCTCGGGAACGCAAGTTTGCGGGAACGACGATGGCAGCAGCGCTATGCAACGGAGGTTCCGAGCGGACCAGCCAAGGAGCTTTTCGCGATCGTCAGCCGGCAGCTTGGCAACGGTATCACGGCCGAACGGCTCGCCTTCGTGATTGAGGCGGCCGATAACGAGAGAAATTGCGAGAACGCGCCTGTGACCAAGCGCTTCATCGTGCGCACACCCGTGTACCAGGGCGCGAACGACTCGGTCACGTTCGCCAACAACTCCATTACCGTCACCGCGGAAGGCGACCCGGCCACCAACGCGCAGGGAAATGTGGAAGCGTGGTTCGATCCCGACAAGCCGATCAAAGTGGTCTTTACCCACCTGGGTGGCGAAAGGGTAGAGGCGCGCGGGCTGCTCCCCGTTCACCACTCGATTGTCGAGAACGCCGTCGAGCATCGCTTCACGGTCCGATCCGGCGAGCGCGGATTCGTTCGTATTACGGGCGATCAATGCCGTTATCCCTGACCGGCCCAGAGGAGATCCCGCCCGCCCGCCCGGCCGGCGCCGACTCCGGCATGTGTGGCTGGCGAATGGTGATCGCTCGCCTTGCCCTTCTGACCGTTCTGTGCCCGCTGTACGGAACCTCCGCCAACGCCGAGACGGAGTTCGCCGGGAAGGCGCGGGTCGTGGACGCACAGACCTTGGAGGTAGGGGGACGGCTTGTGCGCCTTTTCGGCGTTTCCGCGCCCCCCACCGATGAGACTTGCCTGACGGCGTCAGGCCAACGTTGGGCCTGCGGGGAAGAAGCCGCTTTCACTCTGGCCTTCGAAACCGGGAATCGCTGGCTGACCTGCCGCGAGCGCTTCCGCGATGCGGGATTGACGGTCGCGACATGCCTTGCCGGGCCCTACGACATCGCAGCACTTATGGTTCGAAAGGGGTGGGCCATCGCCCGG
Source organism: Rhodospirillales bacterium (assembly GCA_028281785.1). Classification (GTDB taxonomy): domain Bacteria; phylum Pseudomonadota; class Alphaproteobacteria; order Rhodospirillales; family Shumkoniaceae; genus JANQJG01. The sequence goes on along the minus strand of JANQJG010000073.1, from coordinate 20,061 downwards.
CCGGATGAGTCGCAGGATTACATCAAGGATGAAGAAAAGGCCCGATCCGACGGCCAGGGCATGTGGAGAGAGGGGTCCCGCCCCACAAGGGCCTTGCGCCGCCGGTGAGGAACGGCTGCCAACGCGATCAACTGTGGAGTGGAGCGCACCGAATGCGTAAACAGGGTGCGATGACCGATTTTGGTCAACGAAGAGGAAAGTCTTCAGCGGGTTCGTTTACCGGCGATCCTTGACGAGCGGCCTCGCGGATTACGCCGCCATCTCTCTGGGCTTGGTAAAGGGCAAATCGAGAAGAGCCCGCCCTAACGGCACGTCACCGTCGATGTCGACGACGAAGACGTCGCCATCGGGAAGGCCGTACTCCTGGCTAGCCTTTACCCCCTCGAGTTTAGTCACAGGTCCGGACAGATCGTTTTGAAAGCGGGAGACAAGCGCGTCATCGTGTTTGATGACCATGCCATCTCCCCAGACCACAAGAACACGCTTCTGGCTCTTATCTCTGACGTTCATCGCGCTCCCCTTCGAACGCCAATGTGATCGTGGCTCGGCTAGGCTCCCGCACCACATCCCCCCATTGTGGGCGAACAACGTTACGATGACGTTAACGGGGTAAACTGTAAGTGACGATCATCACAACGTACCCCCCGACTTTCGCCACCAATCGCTAGCTGCGAATTACCTCCGCGTCGCGGCCAGATTCCCCAGCAATCCGGCCTCTGCAAGGTTCGAGAGGGAGGCGAACCGGAGGGAGAGATGAGTCCCTTTCGGAAAGGGGGCAAACAGCCGAGGCGCCGTCATTTGATCTAATCCAGACGGAGTATCGCCGCCCTCAGTCGCCGGATTCGGGCTCCTTTTCAACCAACGCGGCCGCCTCGTAACCAACCACAGGTTTCCTGCGTTCAGTTACCGCACCTCCTCCACCTCCCCCGAGGTAATCTGAGAAAAGCGGGGGATCACTTCTGGGGTACCCCCAGAGCACCACGTATTTGTCGGTAGTCCGTTTAGGGATATTCCTAAAGAACAAAAGGTGGAGGAACGGCGATTTATGGTTAGATCACGCAGCGCCACGATCACGGAAAGTCGTGGCAAAGTGGCCGCAAAGAATCGCCGTTTCGACAAAGGGCGCGCCAGTTCTTTTCCTTGGATACAGAATCTTCGGAGAAAGGCAAGAGATTGTTGGTAGACGCCCCTACTCACAATATGGGCCCTTGCGGCAGGTCCGTGGGCCCCTGGAGCCTTGAGGGAAACTCGGACTGGACTTGGGTTGTCGAAAAGGATGGGGGCTAATGCGGTTTATCAAGACGCTGCTGGTTAACAAGAGTCGTCTGTTTCGAGAAGGGTTGAAGACTTTTCTCGTGTCCTCTCCCATGCCCGTAGAAAGTGAGGCGGCGGACCTCAAAGATGCGTTGTCACTTGTGCGCGGCGGCGTGAGACCGGAACTGGTGATCTTCGATTTCACCGAGAACGACTTCAGCCATTTGGATATCGTGCGGCAACTCGGCCGATTGGCCCCGAACGCCAAGCTCGCGCTGCTGACCGGCGACATCTCCACGAACAAACTCCAACAGGCCCTGGACGCGGGGGTCGATGGCTGCCTGGCGCGCGACATCTCACCGGAAGCGCTGATCCACTATATCGGCCTTATCATGGCCGGAGAGCGGGCTTTCCCGGCCGAGCTCGCGAGGATGCTCTTCGCGCGGCATATATCCGCCGAGGACGACCAAGGCGGAACGTCCAACAATGGGCTCTCGCGGAGAGAAGCCGAAATCCTCGGCTGTCTCGTCAACGGCGACCCGAACAAGGTGATCGCCCGGCGGCTCGAAATTTCTGAAGCCACCGTCAAGGTCCATCTGAAGACGATCCTAAGGAAGATCAACGTCGCCAACCGAACACAGGCGGCCATGTGGGCCCTGCAGAATGGGATCGGCTGTCCAAAGGACATGTCTGCCCAGGCCATGGGACAGGCAGCGGGCTGACGCCGGAGCCGCGATAAGACCGGGCAGGCGGCCAAGAACGTTTCGCACTGCATTAAGGCGCCTGCCCCGTTTCCTCGACAGCGTGTACAAGGTTCACGCCTCCGGTGTGATTTCGTTCACACAGCGTAGGAGTTTTGGGCCTTATGGTCCGATATCCAGCCGGCTGCGAGGGGTTGTCCACGCCTTTTCTAAACGAAGGGGGACTGCGGGGAACTGGCCTGCTGCCTCGGACTCCGCGGCCTGCTATCATCGACTTGGCGGAGGATTTCTCGGACGTGACGTGCGTTTTCTCCCACGGGTCCGAGAAAATCTAATAAAAGAAAGGATCGTCCATGTTGCGTCGCCTCGTGACGTTGCTTGTTCTCCTTGCATTTGCTCCTTGGCTCGTCGCCCCGGCCCTCGCACAGCCCGAGCCGTCAGCCGTGGGTAAGGTCGTCGACCAGCGGGGGGCGGTTACGGTGATGCGCCAGGACCGCCCCGTGGCGTTGATCGTCGGAGCACCCGTCTTTCGCAGGGATCAAATCCATACCGGAGCCGCCTCCCGGGTCAAGCTCGAGCTGGTGGATGGAACTGTCTTGGCCATTGGGTCCGGCAGTCAGTTGACCGTCGCCGAATATGTGACGGACGCCAGTCAAGGCCGGCTGGAAGGTGCGATATCCCTTTTGCTGGGCATACTCAGGGCGACCGTCGCGAACGGCTCATCGCCCGGCGCGTTCGATGTTGAGTCGCGGGCGGCGGTCGCCTCCGTTCGCTCGACCGACTTCGTGATGGAGGCCACCGACGGCCACTGCGCGGTCTTTGTCGTCGAGGGAAGGGTCGAAGTATCTCAGACATCGGCGGGAGCGGGCCAAGGCGTAAGCCTGGACCCGGGCCAGGGCACGGACGTGGAGACGGGCTCCCCGCCCACGGAGCCGAAGATGTGGGGGCAGGGCCGTGTGGACGAATTCCTTGCCCGCACCCGAATCCGCTAGATCCGTTCCGGTGCTGCCCGCGGCCCTGGTATGATCGAAACCAGCCCGCAGCAACGGCACCAAAAGACACGCCTGATTGCCCAGGCGGCTGCCGCCCTTGCGCTCGGCATTGGGGTTGCAGTTCTCTATGCGTCTTCCTGTTCCGCCCCCTTCTTTCACGACCTTGAGACGCAGCTCCTGAAACTCAGATATCAGCTGCGCGGAACGGTCGCTCCCGGCGGCGAAACCGTTCTGGTCATGATCGATGAACCGAGTCTCACGCGGCTGGGCGGCTGGCCGGTGTCACGGGAGCGCATGGCCGACGCGGTGCGAATACTGGATCGCGCCGGAGCACGGGTCATCGTATTCGACCTTCTTTTTACGGGACAGGGCGGAACCCTTTCAGACGAGGTGAACGACGCATTGCGAGGCGCGCGTGACGCTCTGGCCGGCACGACACCGGCGTTGGCCCAGGAGTTGGACGGCCTCCTGGCGCGGCGTGATCCAGACATCCAGTTCGCTGCGGCTATCGGCGAGGCCGGCAACGTCATCATTCCTTTCGCTTTTCTCTTCGACCGCAGCGACGAGGCATTGGTCAGGCTCGACGATATTATTGAAAAAGCGGCTTATGCCGCGTATCATCGCCCGCCAAGCGCGCAATCCGACTTGCCTTTGCGTCCAAGGGGAGTCCTCGCGCCATCCCCTACCCTCATGGAGAAAGTCACGGCGAGTGCGCATGCCACGGTTGCCCTCGATAGTGATGGCAGCCTGCGCTATGACCACCCGGTCATAGGCTTCCGCGACGAATACTTTCCTTCTCTGCCCATAGAAGCCGCGCGGGCCTATATCGGGATCTCGAAGTCCGACGTCGTCGTACGTTTCGGCGAGGGAATCTCAATGGGCGGCCGACTGGTTCCCACCGATCCGACCATGCGCTTGATCGTCAATCATTATGGCCCGAACGGGACGTTCGAAACCCATTCCTTCGCCGACCTCTTGGAGGGGCGTTTGCCGTTGGAGCGATTTCGCGATCGCATCGTGCTGATCGGGGGTAACGCGGCCGGCGTCGGCGACAGCTTTCCCTCCCCCTTTACGCAAACGCTACCCGGCACCGAGTACTTCGCTACCGTTGTCGATAACATCCTTCACGACCGCTTCCTGGTTCGCGGCGACGGGGTAATCGCCGCAGACATGGCAGCCACGCTCCTGGCCGGACTGTTCGCCGCTTGGTTGGGCAGTCGAGCCTTTCCTTTTTCCATGGTCGGCGCATTCGGGCTATTGGCCGGCTGGAGCGCCTTTTGCACCGTGCAGTTCATGATTTCGCAGATCTGGCTGAACGTGCTGTTCCCCTCCCTGGCGATCATCGTGAGCTTCGCGATATTTTCCACCCTGCGTGTTCTCGACGAACAGCAAAGCCGCCGCCTGATGGAGCGGCAACGGCTGAATCTTTCGCGATACTTCTCGCCCCGCGTTGTCGATGAATTGGCCAACAGCGAGACACCGTTCGCCACGGATCGCAGCCAGACTGCGGCGGTCCTGTTTGTCGACATCGTCGAATCGACGCGGGTCTGCGAAAAACTGTCGCCGGCCGAGGCGATGTCACTGCTGCGCGCGTTCCACCGGCGGGTCGAACGGGCCGTGTTCGACAATGAGGGAACCCTCGACAGGTATCAGGGCGACGGCGCCATGGCTACCTTTGGAATGCCTGAGCCCACCCCGAAAGACGCCCTCAACGCCGTGAAATGCGCACGCGACCTGGCCGAAGACGTGGCAAGGTGGGGTAACGAGTTGGCAAAGGCGGGGCAGACGCCGATCCGTATCGGCGTCGGCCTACATCACGGGCCCGTCCTGGTCGGCGATATCGGTGGCGAGCGTCAATTCGCCTTCACGGTGAGCGGCGACACGGTGAACGTCGCAAGCCGCCTCGAGGGGCTGACGCGGGACCTCAAGACCACCATTCTTGCGTCCGGATCGGTCATGCAAGCCGCCCGATCGGCGGGTGGGCCGTACCATCCCGCCCTCGCCGGCTTCACGGCTCTGCCGCCTCGGCGTCTTCGCGGCCGCGAGCGCCCGGTTGCCCTTTGGGCCTGGAAGGAGGGCGCAGAGGCGTGATCCCGAGGCTGCCGCCATTCCCATATTGATTGCCTCCCGAAGGCGCGTCAGCACCTCTTTTTGCTACCACTTTTTTGTATCCCCTCCCTCTAAAGAGCATAGATCTTCGCCTTCTGACGGAGCCCATCCTGCCCTTTCGCGTGTCAAGATCGCCGTCACTGGCTGTCTCGCCGACCGGAGGGGTTATCACGATGATCGATTTCAATATCGCGACCAGCCGCGCCGCGGAAGAGTTGATCAGCAAGCACGGGCGCCTAGCTCCCATTCGCGCGGCCATGCGCATCGACGCCATGGCGAAATCGGGCGATCTCGACGGATATGTCGCTTGGATACGAATTCTTAAAAGAGTTGAGGAATTACTGTCCCCCGATCATGTGGAGCCTAAGACGACACATTGATCCGGAGGACAAACGCCATTGAAGAGCATTCCGGTCTTTCTACTCCTTATCACCCTCGTCTGGTGTGATTCCGCGGCAGCCAACTACCAATCGGCCAAAAGCCCCTATGAACGCGGCGACTATGAGACCGCGTCGGCCGAATTCCGCTCCTTGGCGGGACAGGACGATCCACGCGGACAGTTCGCCTTGGGCCTGATGTATCAAAAAGGCTGGTGGGTCGATCAGGACCATGGAGAAGTACTGCGGTGGTATCAGATGGCCGCCGAGCAGGGTGTGGCGCGAGCCCAGAACAATCTGGGGGTTCTGTATCGCCGGGGTCTTGCGGTCGAACGTGACTTCGAACGGGCCCTCGCATGGTTCCGCGCGGCGGCGGCGCGGGGTTTCGCCCGCGCCTTCCGCGCCCGCCGAGAGGCCGTGGCCGCCGGCGAGGAAGAGCCGGACGCGTTGCCGCAGTTGGCTGCCCTGGCTGAAATACTCCGATCCCGAGAAGCCGCCTCAACCCCCCTCGCTAGATCAGATCGCGATTAAATGGAATCGCTCTACAACACCATTTAATCGCGTGAATCTGATCTAACTCATTGAAGTAGAGCGGATTCACGCGACCAATCGGAAACATGCGGTGTTTCCGATTGGTCGCGATCCGCTCTAGCTGAGCCGGCGGCGACCCACGACACCAAGTTGCCGCGGAATTGCCGGCCTTATCGGCATACCCGTCATCCGTGCCGGTCTCCCCCGGAGGACGACCGCCGGAAAGGGCGATCAGATATCCACGAAGTCTGTGGATAAGTCTGTCGATAACTGCCCATTCCGTGAACGTTTGTAATGTGTTCGTTACAATGCCTAATCTTTGGGCATGTTTTCTAATGCCTTGTTTTTAAAAAGCTAATCTAACGGCCGGATGCAATGCCCCCTGATGGAACGAGGGGCATGAAACACAGATGAAACAAGACGTGTTGGTTCTGCCGCCTGTGCAAAACTTCAGATCTCGGACAATCACGGAAGCAATCGGACAGAACAGAACCGGTGCCGACTGCGGGAGTCATAGTAGTGATCGGGCCGATACCTTCGAATGTTCAAATCCGCGTGATCTCGTCTCAACTCATCCGCTAGTTGTTCATGACCCCGGTCGGTTTGCAGCTTGGTTCCCAGGGGCCGAAGGCAGGCGCGCGGGCGTCTCCTCTCATATCGTCAATTCAAGGACTTGCCGATCGCCGCCTCCAAGCGAAGGGTGCGCGCCATCTGAAGTTGGGCCTCGCGCTCCTGCACCGGATCGAAATCCGGCACCGGCGGCCGGCATCGGTCGGTTGTAAACAACCTAGCGACATGACGTAGCCTTTTCTTGAACCGAATGCTGACATCGATGTGCTGATTGGCGAAGGCGATGACCGGCAGAAGCTGCTCGAACAGCTCGCGCGCCGTGCCCTCCTCCCCGGATCGATAGAGATCGAAGATCCGGCAATAGATCGCCTCCATTCCCCCGGGCATGAAAGCGTGCACGCCGTATCCCAGGCCCTCCATCATCTGGCCGGCGGCCCAGCCCCCGGACACGTGCAGCCGCCCGCCGGTCGCCTCCAGCACGGCGGCATATTTCGGGCCGGCCGGCACGACCTCGACCTTGAGGGCCTGGAAGGCGGGCACGCGCTCGAAAAGCCGAAGGATTTCCTCCACGGGAATGCCAGTCCCGTGCCAGTCGAGATCCTGCAGCATCAGGAGGTCCGGCCCGACCGCCGCGATCTCGCCGAGAACCGCCTCAAGGGCGTCTCCCCGCTCCCCGGACGGGGGATTGTAGAGCACACCCGCGGCACCGGCGGATCGCGCCTCGGCCGCGGACGCGGCTCTCTCGGCCCTGTCGAGACCGCTGAGGCCGATAATCACGTCGATCCGCCCGGCGGCCCGCTCCAGGACCGTGTCCACGATCAGTCGCCGCTCGGCCGGCGTGAGCCGGTCGACCTCGGCGGCGACCGCGGGCACGAGGATGCCGACACAGCCGCAGCCGACCAGATGGTCGACGAGGCGGCGCAGCCCCTCGACCTCGATGCGATCGTCCCCCGTGAACGGCGTGTTGATGGAGGAGACGATCCCCCTGAGCCCCACCGGGCAGGGATCGTCGGGAGGCACGGCGGGGTCGTCCGGCGTCGGCATCCGAGTCACTCCGTCAGTGGATCTCCGGCTCCGGCACGGGTTCGGGTGTATCCTCCAGGAAATCGAAGTCGCAGCCCTTGTCCGCCTGGGTCACATGGTCGAGGTACATGCGCACCCACCCCCGCGGATAGGCCGCCGGCGGCGGCGTCCAGGCGGCCCGGCGCGCCGCGAACTCCTCCTCGGAGATCTTGAGGTTGAGCTCGCGCTTGGCGACGTCGATTTCGATCAGATCGCCGTTTCGCACCAGGGCGAGTGGACCGCCGACATGGGATTCGGGCGACACATGGAGCACGCAGGCGCCATAGCTGGTGCCGCTCATCCGCGAGTCCGAGATCCGCAGCATGTCGCGCACCCCGCTCTGCAGCAGCTTCTTGGGGATCGGCAGCATGCCCCATTCGGGCATGCCGGGGCCGCCCTTGGGTCCCGCGCTCTTGAGCACGAGAACGTGGTCGGGGGTCACGTCGAGATCATCCCGGTCGGTCTCCGCGGCCATGTGGTTGTAGTTGTCGAAGGCAAGCGCCGGCCCGGTGTGCTTGACGAAGCGCGGGTCCATGGCGGCCGGCTTGATGACGCAGCCGTCCGGCGCGAGGTTGCCGAACAGCACGGCGGTGCCACCCTCGGGGTAGATCGGATTGTCCAGCGGCCTGATGACGTCATCGTTGTAAACCTGCGCCCCCTCGATATCGGCGCCCAGTGTGCGGCCGCTGACGGTCGCACAGTCGAGGTGCAAGGAGTCGCGGATGACATTGAGCGCGGCCCGGAGCCCGCCGGCGTAGTACCAGTCCTCGGCCAGATATTTGCCCGACGGGCGCAGGTTGAGAATCACCGGCACTTTGTGGCTGGCGTCGTCGAAACTCTTGAGCGACAGATTGACGCCGCAGCGCCCGGCCATGCCGACCAGATGGACGAAGGCGTTGGTCGAGCCACCCAGCGCCATCAACGCGGTGCAGGCGTTCTCATAGGACTTGGCCGTCATGATATCGCGCGGCTTTTGATCCTCCCAGACCATCTCGACAATCCGCCGGCCCGAGGCGGTCGCCATGCGGGGATGGTTGGCATCGGGCGCCGGGATCGACGAGGAGCCCGGCAACGCCAGGCCCAGCACCTCGGCCAGGGAGGTCATGGTCATGCCGGTGCCCATGGTCATGCAGAGGCCCGGTGAGCGGGCGATGCCCTCCTCGATCTCCTGCCAGTCCTTCTGCGTGATGGTGCCGGCGCGCAGCTCGGCCCAGTACTTCCAGGTGTCGCTGCCGCTGCCCAGCACCTCGCCGCGCCAGTTCCCGCGCAGCATCGGGCCGGCGGGCACGAAGATGGCCGGAATGTTCATGCTGGCCGCCCCCATGATGAGGGCCGGCGTCGTCTTATCGCAGCCGCCCATCAGCACGACGCCATCGAACGGATGATGGCGCAGGACCTGCTCCACCTCCATGGCCAGGAAGTTGCGATGCAGCATCGGCGTCGGCCGCTCGAAGGCCTCGGCCAGGGTCATCGCCGGCATCTCGATGGGAATGCCGCCGGCCTGCCAGACGCCGCGCTTGACCTCGTTGGCGCGGTCGCGCAGATGGGTATGGCAGCAGTTGATCTCGCTCCAGGTGTTGATCACGGCGATCACCGGCTTGCCCATGAAGTCCTCGCGGGAGAACCCCATCTGCAGCATGCGCGAGCGGTGACCGAACGACCGCAGATCGTTCACTCCGAACCAGCGGTGGCTTCTCAACTCTTCCGGCTTCTTCCGGGCCATCGAAAGCTCCAAATCCTGTGTAGGGAACGTTGGTCAGCCGCGGTCCAGGCAGGGCCGCTTGGGCTCGAAGGTCCATCCCGGGATCAGATATTGCATGGCGACGGTATCGTCGCGTTTGGCCTGGCCGCATTCACGGTACAGCCGATGCGCGGCCTCGACCTGCGCCATGTCGATCTCGATACCGAGGCCGGGGGCCTCCGGTACCTCGATGTCGCCGCCGACGATTTTCAGCGGCTCCTTGGTCAGACGTTGGCCGGTCTGCCAGATCCAGTGCGTGTCGATGGCGGTAACATCGCCTGGCGCCGCCGCCGCCACATGGGTCATCATCGCCAGCGACACGTCGAAATGGTTGTTGCTGTGCGAGCCCCAGGTGAGGCCGATCTGGTCGCACAGCATGGCGACGCGCACCGCGCCCTGCATGGTCCAGAAATGGCAGTCGGCGAGCGGAATATCGACGGCACCGAGCTTGATCGCGTGGCCGAGCTGCCGCCAGTCGGTGGCGACCATGTTAGTCGCCGTCGGAATGCCGGTGCGCTGACGGAACTCGGCCATGATCTCGCGGCCGGAATAGCCGCCCTCGGCGCCGCAAGGATCCTCGGCATAGGCCAGGACGTTCTTGAGCGGCGACAGCCAGGCCACGGCGTCCTCGAGCGACCAGCAGCCATTGGGATCGACGGTCAGCCGGGCGTCGGGAAAAGCCTCGCCCAGTGCGACCATGCAGTCGCATTCCACCGGTCCGGGCAGCGCCCCACCCTTCAGCTTGAGGTCGGCGACGCCGAATTCGTCGATGACCGCCCGGGCCAGCCTGACCACGGAGGGGGGATCGAGCGCCGGTTCGTGGCGCAGCCGCTCCCATTCGGTCTTGGGATCTTCGGGGATCTGATACGGCAAATCGGTCCTGCGGGGATCGCCCAGCAGGAACAGATAGCCCAGCACCTTGACCGCATTCCGTTGCTGGCCGTCACCCAGCAGCTTGGCCACGGGCAGGTTCATGAACTTGCCGGTCAGATCCAGCAGGGCGGCCTCGATGGCCGTGACGACATGGATCATGACACGCTGGTCGTAGGTTTGCTGGCCGCGGCCGCCGGCGTCCCTATCGGCGAAGGCCGCGCGCACGGCATTCAGGATATCGTTCATCTCGGCGAGCGGGCGACCGATGACCAGCTCCCGGGATTTTTCCAGGGTCGCCCGGATGGCCTCGCCGCCAGGGGTCTCGCCGATCCCGATTTGGCCACCGCTATCTTCCAGGATCACGAGATTGCGGATGAAGATCGGTTGATGGCCACCGCTGAGATTGAGAAGAAAGCTGTCGTAGCCGGCAACCGGAACGACCTTCATATCCTTGATGACAGGGCTTTGCATGTACTCCAAGTCCTCGTCGTCCGTTCTCGGTTTTTGCTTTTTGCGAAAGGCCGTGCCCTAATCGGCGGCGGCCTGTTGTCGCTGTTTCCTGCGCGCGTCGCGCCACTTCTGGTATAGCGGGAAGATGGCAGAGAGCAGCGCGCAGGCGAGGAAGACGGCGCTGATCGGACGGGTGAAAAAGATCGACGCGTCGCCCTCGAACATGATGATGCCTTTCCTGAACTCGGACTCCGCGACGTTGCCCAGGATCATGCCGAGCACCACGGGCGCCGTTCCGTATCCGTACTTGTTCAGGAAATAGCCGAGCACGCCGAAGATCAGCAGGAGGTAGACGTCGAACAGGTTCCCGGAAACCCCGTAGGACCCGATGACGCAGAACAACAGGACGACCGGGATCAGGAAGGCGCGCGGGACGGCAAGCACCTTCACGAACAGTTTGATGCCGACGAACTGGAACAGCATCATGAAGATGTTCGCCAGGAAGAGGGCGATGAAGATGCCGTAAACGATATCCGCCTGATCCGTGAACAGGAGAGGTCCCGGCCGCAGCCCCTGGATCATCAGCCCGCCCATGAGCACGGCGGCGGCGGCCTCGCCGGGCACGCCCAGCGTGATCATGGGAATGATCGCGCCGCCGGTCATCGCGTTGTTGGAGGATTCGGAGGCCACCACCCCCTCGTCATGGCCGGTGCCGAACTTCTCCGGCGTTTTCGACAGGCGCCGCGCCTGATCATAGGCGACAAAGGAGGCGACGCTGCCGCCGGCCCCGGGGATGGCGCCGACCGTGGTGCCGATAACGCAGCTCGAGATCAAGATCTTCCATCGCCGGAACACACGGGCAAACCGCAAGTAAACGCCGGACACCTGTTCCTGAATCTCGGCCCCGCGCCGCTTGAGGATCTCCTCGGCGTCGGTCAAGGCCTGGGAAACCGCGAACAGGCCGATCAAGGCGGGAAGGAAGGCGACGCCGGAAAGCAGGGACATCTCACCAAACGTATAGCGGGCCGACCCCGTTGTCGGGTCGAGGCCGACCAGGGACACGAACACGCCGATCAATCCGGCGATGATCCCCTTGGCGATGGACTTCCCCGAAACCGACGCAATGATCGTCAGACCAAAAACGGCCAGCGAGAAGTATTCGGCGGCCCCGAATTCGAGGGCGAATTCGGCGATCGGCGGCGCCGCAAGGCTGAGCACGATCGAACTGAAAATCCCGCCGATGAACGAGGCGGCGATCGCGATGCCCAGCGCGCGCCCGGCCTCGCCCTTCTTGGCCATGGGATAGGCATCCAGGGTCGTCGCGACCGAGGACGGCGTGCCGGGAATATTGAGGAGCGTGGCGGCGATGGAGCCGCCCGAGATCGCGCCGCAATAGGTTCCGAGCAGCATGCCGAACCCCATCACCGGCGGCATGTCATAGGTCAGCGGCAGCAGAACCGCGATCCCCATCGCGGCCGTCAGCCCGGGCATCGCGCCGAAGACAATTCCAAGGACCGTGCCTGCGGCGATCGCCGCGATGACATTCAACTGAAACACCAACCCCAAGGCGTCAGTATAATTCGAAAAATCAATCATTTAGCACGTCCCGTTAAGGTACCGATTCCACCGATCCACTTGCCGGAAAAGCCGCCCTGCCCACCGCGCATCATGCCCGGCAATCAGGGCAAGGCCAGATTGAAGACGGTATTGAACATGAGATACAGCAAGCCGGAGGTGACAACGAAAAACACCACGGAAAAGGCAAGTCCCTTGGGGCTCGAGAGGCGCCCGGTTTCCGAAAAAACCAGAAGCTGGTTCACGAGGATGAGGAATACGGCGCTCGAGGCAACGAAACCCACCGTGTCCATGACCAGGATATAGATGAACAGCAGTGCCAGGATTCCCAGGAACAAGGTTACCCGCTTGCCCATCGGAACCGCCTCGGTTTCGGCGCTCGCCTGCTCGCCACGCGCCTTCAGAACGCCTTGCACGAAAACAATCACGCAAAGCACCTGGATAAAGACACATACCCAGAACGGGAAAAACGCCGCCCCGACGTCGTTCGGCCCCCCCACCGGGTCGTCCATGACCAGGCTTCGATAGGTGCCGAAGGAAAAAATCGCGAAGAGGACCAGGGCAAACAGGCCGTCGCCCTTGACTTTACTCATGGCTTACCCAGACCGGAATAACCTTGAAACGGGGGCCGGGCCCCGAAGGTACCCGGCCACGAGTCGGTATTTCCGTTTCTTGGTATCGCTATTTCTTCTGGCTGGCCTTCAGCTCCTGCGCCGTAGGAACGAAGATGCCGGCCATATGCTTGATGAAGGCGTCCAGTTCGGCGCCGAAAGCCGGGGCGACGGTGCCGCCCATGCGCTCGACGATGAACTTCTGAAACTCGGGATCGGCGGTGACCTGGGTCAGGGCCTCTTTCCACTTGGCCTTGACCTCGTTCGACACGCCCTTCGGCATGGCGACGCCGCGCCATTGCGACAGCTCCCAATCGTAACCGAGCTCCTTCATCGTCGGTACGTTCGGGAACAGGTTGGACCGCTTCGGCCCCATGACCGCCAGCACGCGGAGCTTGCCGGCGTCGACACCAGCCTTGGTCTCGGCCGGGTGATGGGTGTTGACGTCGATATGGCCGCCCATCGTCGCTGCCACCGTCTTGGCGCCGCCCTTATAGGGGACGAACTGGAATTCGAGGCCGAACTCCTGGGCGAAGGCGGCCGCCACGATATGGGTCGAGGAGCCAAAGCCGGAGAAGCCCATCTTCACCTTACCGGGGTTGCCCTTCACGTAGTCGATGAACTCCTTCAGGTTCTTCCACTCCGAGTCCCCGCGCACGGTGATGCTGTAGTCCTCGGTAATGACGCGAGCGACGGTATCGAAATCGCCGTGCTTCCACGGCACGTTGCCAAGGCCCTCGAGACCGAACACGGCGTTGCTCGGCAGCGTCACCGTGTAGCCGTCTGCCTTCGACGAGAACAGGGCCTGGGACATGCCAACGGCCCCGCCGCCGCCGGTCACGTTCTTCGGCACGATGGTCGCGCCCATGGCCTTCTCCAGGAAGGGCTGCATGCCGCGGACCAGGGTGTCCGAGCTGCCCCCCGCCGAGTAGGGCACGATGAAGGTGATGGGTTTCTCCGGATACCCATCGGCGGCGGCGGAACAGGCCATCCCGGCGACAACGAGACCGGTGGCGACGGCGCTAAAAAATCTTTTCAACGATCTGTCCTCCGTATTGTGGTTTTGTGGAACGTCTTCCAAAACCCCGCCCCCCTGGCCGGGATGCCGGCATATCGGGTTACGGCGGGCACTAAAAAAACAACGCCTTCCAAGTGATCCTCTGGCCTTGTCAGGCTTTGAACTCGGCGCACTTCGCGCGCAGGTCAACCAGCATCTTGGCCAGTCCCGTGCTGTCGGACCCGACGACGAAGAACGAGTAACCCTTGGCTTTCCATGGAGCCAGGTAATCCAGGGTCGGCGTCAGGATACCCGGCACCTTGCCGTGTTTCCGGCAGGCCGCCACGACGCGGTCCAGATTCGCCTCGAAATCAGGATTCTTGAACTGCCGGGCCATTCCCATGTTGATGCTGAGGTCCATGGGCCCCACGAACAACACGTCGACACCGGGCACCGCCGCGATCTCTTCGGCGTTGTCGACCGCCTCGACGGTTTCGATCTGTACGACGGTCAGCAAGTTGTCATTGGCCTTGGCGTAGTAGTCGTCGAAGCCCTGCGCGAAGCCGCAGGCCGGCGGCGACGAAGCGACGCCACGAATGCCTTCCGGTTGATAGCGCATGGATTGCGCGGCGAGATGCGCCTCCTCCGCCGTGTTGACATAGGGGACCATGATCCCGGCGGCACCCAGGTCGAGAACCCGCTTGAAGAGTATCGGCTCGTTCCAGGCGATCCGCACGATGGCGGGCGCGTCGCCCAGGCGGGCGACCTGGATCTGATGGATCAGCTCGCTGTAGTCGCCGGTCCCGTGCTCGCAGTCGATCCAGGTCCAGTCGAAACCGGCCCGGCCAATCATCTCCACGGTTAGGCTCGAACCGAGTTGAGCGGCGACCCCGAACATCGACTCGCCGCTCAAGGCCCTCTCACGAATGAATTTCATTGCTTTGCGCGTCCCCTAATTTATCGCGTTCGGTTCATTTTTTACGCAAGTGAGATATTAATATCTCAGTTGTAAAGCGCAACAGCTTTTTGGTATGGGTAACCGCCTCTGAATGGGAATTCGGCGGACAGCATGGCACCCCAAAAAAAGCCCCTTGGTGCCCCGGCAGGATCGGCATCGCATCCCTTTTCCGCGACAGGGGCGGAAAGGCACTTCCCACTGGACCGCCGTCTTCCCGTCGCGCCGCAGATTTGCGAGGTGCTGCGGAATCTGATTCTAAACCTCGAACTGGAGCCCGGCGCAGTTATCTCGAAGGACGCCGTGGCGCGGGCCTTCGGGATCAGCTCGATGCCGGTACGCGAGGCCCTGCGCAAGCTCGAGGAAGAGGGATTGGTGATCATCAAGCCCCAGTCGGGAACCTATGTCACGACCATCGACGTGCAAGGAGCGCGAGAAGCGCAGTTCCTGAGAATTGGCGTGGAGGTCGAGGTGATCCGCAAGCTCGTCGAGACCGTCACCGACGAGAACATCCGCGAGCTGGAGGCGATCCTGCGCCATCACCGCTTCACGTTCGAGATCGACGACAAGAAAGCCTTCTCCCAGGACGACATGGCCTTCCACGCCGCCATGTACCGCATGGTCGGGGTCGGCGGGCTTTGGCAGAAGATCGGCACCCTGCGCGTCCACATCGACCGGCTGCGTCTCATCCATCTGCCCTTGGGCGGCAAGATGAGCCGGATTCTGTCCGGCCACGAGGACATCCTCGACGCCATCCGCGCGCGCGACGCCGACCGCGCGGAGGCGGCGCTGCGCGAACACCTCTCGGAAACGCTGTCTTTCGTCGAAACGTTTCGCAGCCGCTATCCCCACTACTTCTAGAGCCGCATTGTCCCGCCCCCGGATATCTGCAAGATCAGCCCCGTCTTAACAGGATGTTTAGCCCGACCGCCTAAAACTGGGGGTGAATCGCGGTTGAGCCTTTGCCGCGACGCAGTTCGTGCTTTCGGGAGACATCACGATGGCCGCAAATCGGATCGCCGGGCCAATTTTCCTGATCTGGTTCGCCTGTCTGCTGGGAACGACCCCGGCGCAGGGCGACGTGCCGGTTGTGGGTCATGTCGAAACCTTGACCGGTGTGGCGTTCGGCACCACGCTGGACGGCGCGAAAACCGAGAAGCAACTCGATGACCGCGTGGTTCGGGAAGAGCAGCTGGAGACCACGGCGCGGTCGTCCCTCGTCGTTCGCCTAATCGACGACACGCTATTGACGCTGGGCGCGGAGACACGTCTGAGGGTCGATAACCTCGTGTTCGATTTCGACACACAGCAAGGCAACGCCCTGGTGGAATTGGTAGCCGGCGCCTTCCATTTCGTTTCCGGCCGGCTTTCCAAACGCGATGTCCGGCTTGAAACGCCCCTTGCAACGATCGGCATTCGCGGAACCGAGTTCGCCCTTCGCCTCGACGAGGGCGGCCACCTGACGATTGGAGTCATCGAGGGGACCGTCGAGGTCACCACGAAGGACGGCTCGTCGACGTTGGTCGCCGCCGCCAGCAGCATCCACATCGGCCAGAGCTCGGGCATCAGCACCCAGATCGCGGGCGTGGTTCTCACCGGAGATCCAGCCGTGGACCGGGGCATTCCCATGGCCCTCGCCCGCATGGCGCCGCCCCTGTGGCAGCTTGCGCCGCAAAACCAGCCCGTCGGGGGCGCCCCCCGCACCGACATCCTTCCAGCCGGCGAGGATCAGCGGAAAGGCGAGGAAGACTGGGAAGAAGACTGATCGGCGCCGAAAAATCGCGCCGTTTCGCCGGCCGGGTGCGCAAAGGCTCCTGACCGGACCATCCGTACCGGGTAAGATAGGGGGGAATCAAGCCCCCACCACCCGGTTCGGGAGATCCCTGATGCCCCTTCCGCTTTTCGGACTTTTCGCGGCCGGTTTCGCCCTCGGCATGGGGGCGACCCTGGGCCACCGCGTCGCCCGCGCGCTTTCCGGCCGATTCGGAGACGCGATCGACGACATGACCCCGCAGGCGACCGAAGACTATCGCGGCAACGCCTATTACGAGGGGTGTTTCGACGAAGACGGCAACGTCGTGCTCAAGAACCGTAAGGACGGCGATACCGGCGCGGCCGGCCAAGCCTGATCCATAGGCCTGTCAGCCGCAGAATGTCCGACACCGCTGGACATCCAATCCCAAATTGACTACTTAATACCAAGTCAAACTTGAAGAAAATAAGATCACTGCGTAGAATCAATAAAAAGATAAACGGAGGTGATATGAGAATCGGGCTTGGTTTCTTTACGGCTACCACTATCGTATTACTTACCTCTTTCGGGTCAGTGTCGGCAGCAGACGTGGTCGTCTTCCACGGAACGGAGGTGGAAACCGTTTCGACAACGACCGGCGAGCGCGTCACGGTGCTGCGCGGCAAACCGCCGAAGGCCAAGACGCCCGCGACTCGTTCGAGGACCGCGGCGGTCCGTCAGCAAGGCAGCTTCGTAGCCGGGGAAAGCTTCTGGTATGTGGACTCGCGCGGACGCTTGGTCGGATGCAAGCTCAGAGGCACCGGACGCATCGACGGACTCAAGGTGATCTGCAGCCGCCACCGATAGAGCATCATGTCTTGAGATCTAGGTTTGAGCGCCGGGCCGCTCGACATAACCCTTGATGTCTTCGTCCCAGAGGTCCGGCCTCTCGCGCCTGAATCTAGCGAAGAAGTCGATCATTTCCCGGTCGTTGGCCAGGGCGATCTCGACGTCATGCCGCAGAAGCCAGTCGATCTCCCCGGGAAAGCTCTCATTGTCGCCGATCACGACACGGGGGATACCAAACAACAGGATGGCTCCGGCGCACATCGCGCAGGGACTCAACGACGTGTACAGGGTCGTTTGGCCGAAATCCACGCCGCGCCCAGCGTTCCGGATGCAGTCCGTCTCTCCGTGCAGAATGGGATTCGACTCCTGAACCAACCGGTTGCGGCCCCGGGCGACGACCTCGCCGTCGCGCACCAGAACCGCGCCCACGGCCACGCCGCCCTCGGCGTAGCCCTGCCTGGCCTCCTCGAAGGCGAGTCTCAGGAAACCGCGATCCCGGTCCGTCGGATCCACATAGGGCATGGCACTCTCCAGGCGACCGCCCGTCGACCAAGCGTTCCGATCCGTGAGCTTGCCGGGGCGGGACGCACGGCATCGTAACCGCCCGCGGCGGGACGCGCATAGCGCTTTTCCGTCCGGCCGGGCGGAACCGAGACATGAGGGAGGCCGATCCCGACCTCTGCCGGGAAAATCCGCTAGCGTTCAACCGGGCCGGAGACCACCGCCGTCTCCACCGGGGTTTCGATCCTCCGAACCCCTTGCGCCCTCTGGACCTTTTCCGCCGTCTCACCGGGGAACACCGCTCCGGGCTCCCGGCGCGCGCGATGCGCCCGGGCCAGTCTTTCCGCCTCGACAAGCTCGCTCACCAACATGGAATCGATCATCGCGTTGCGCCTGAGCGCGGCGGCGGCCCGGCCGCTGGGCGGCAGGTTGGTCAAAGGGAACTCGTACCACACATAGGCCTGCACGAGATCGCGCGTAACCCCCTCCCCGTTCCGGTACATCTCCGCCAGATTGTACTCGGCGCGGGCGTAACCCTGATCGGCCGCCTTGCGGAACCATTTCAGGGCCTGGGTGAAGTCGCGCTCGACACCGAGGCCGCGGCGATACAGCACGCCGAGATTGCTCTGCGCGCGCGCCAGCCCCTGATCGGCCGCCGCCCAATACCAATGCAGCGCCTTCCCATGGTCCCGGTCGGTGCCGCGCCCCGTCTGAAACATCAGCCCGAGGGCGAACTGGGCGCGGGGATCGCCTTCCTCGGCCAGGGCGCGGAACTCGGCGAACGCGGTCGCGTGGTCCCCGATCTCGAAGGCCTGCTTGGCCGAACCATAGTCGGCGAAAGCGGGGGACGCGAAAGCGGCACAAAGGACGACGAGTAAGACGAATCTGCGACTGAAGGCCATCTACCTTAAAGCCTATGTAGTCCAATAATCCACTGATGAAACTTCCAGACAGCTTTGTAGTGAAAACATCGGGCTCATGAAGTGATATTCATCACGATTGCCAAATTCATTTGATAGAGGTTTATTAATAATTTCATTCATGTTTCCTAAATAATTTAACAAAAATTTATTGATCGGATTGAATTTGAGAATATTTCTCATGCTTAAAATCCGACAGGAGTTGTCGTTTGAAGCGGATCAACAACTCGCCGATATCGGCGACGACTAATCCAGCATGGCCCCAGGCTGTAACGCTGCGGGAACCGCAGTCGCCATTGATGGCCAAACGGGTAGCCGTCAAGGCCGTGATGGGGTTTCGCGCAGGATGGCGCGGGTCGCGCTCATCCCGAAATTCGACGAGAAGCGAGACCGTTTCTAAGATCCTGAAGGAGAAATTTCGCCTAAGGGATTGAAAGAATTGGTGACCCCAACGGGATTCGAACCCGTGTTGCCGGCGTGAAAGGCCGGTGTCCTAGGCCTCTAGACGATGGGGTCTTACGACGATCGGCCTGATCTATACGCGCTGCCGGCTAAAATCAAGACTCGCTGTCGCCAAGGCGCCACAGACGGCGCTCACCGGATCGTCATCGGAGCCGACGGCGATGCATGATTTACGGACTTGCAGACCGCGCCGAAGCCAATAAACTCCCCCCGCGCGCAAGCGGGCGCGCCACGGGTCCGGACCGGCCGGCCCCGGTGCTTCGGTTTCTCCGGAAAAGGGAGGTGTGAGGGTCATGCTGGAGGGAAGGGTTCTGGTTGCCCAGGGCGGCGGGCCGACCGCCGTGATCAATGAATCGATGGTCGGCACGGTCATCGAATCGCGCAAGTATCCGTCCGTCGAGCGGGTTTACGGCGCGCACCACGGCGTCCGCGGCATCGTCGACGAAGACTTTTTCGACCTCACGCGGGAGACGAGACAGAACCTCGAGCTGGTCGCCGAAACCCCCTGCTCCGCGCTCGGATCGACCCGCGACAAGCCGGACCTCAAATACTGCCATGAGATCTTCGAGGTGCTAAAGGCGCATGACATCGGGACCTTCTTCTATATCGGCGGCAACGACTCCTCCGACACCCTGCGGATCGTCAGCGAGGAAGCCGCCAAGGCCGACTATCCCCTGCGCTGCATCCATATCCCCAAGACCATCGACAACGACCTGCCGATCAACGACCACACGCCGGGCTATCCGTCCGCCGCGCGTTTCGTGGCCCTGGCCTTCGCCGGCGTCAATGCCGACAACCG
>JANQJG010000064.1 GCA_028281785.1 Rhodospirillales bacterium | reverse complement strand
ACACGTCTCCTTATGCGGCGCGGGCAAACTCGATGAGTTCGCCCGCATATGTCGCAAGCGCCAGGGCGAGTGCGTTGATCGTCGCCTCGAGCTCGTTCAAGTCGAGATTCTCGAGCTGCAGCGTGTTGCGGAACAGCACGTGCCGGCCGTCCTCGTCCAGGACGAAGGCCCCGTGGACGAGTTCCCGGTTGATCTGCAGAAGGCGCTTGTAGACCGGCAGCCGATCCTCTCTCACCTCGAAGATAAGCTGCTCGATGATCAGCAGCTCGTCCTCGCAGTCGATGACCAGCGAGGAGATGCCCCGGCTTTCGTCCTGCACCACGACAAGCTGCTCCGCCGCAAGCTCCTCGACGACCTCGACGTCGAGGTCGTTCAGGTATTCCTTGACCTTGGCAAAGTGATTTTGGGACATGGCCTCACCATTCGCGACTCGGCCCGCTTCACGGGCGTTACGTTCGTAGAGCTTGCGGCTCTTCCAGGATCCGATGGAGTGCTCGCGTGGTCATAGCGGTGGAGGACGTCTTCCGCTCGCAAGTGCCTCCCGGCCCCTTGATACCGCAAACCTCCGACGCTTTCCAGGCCCGGTGCGCAGCTAGTGGTGATCTAAACGTCCATCACCAGCTCGACGCGGTCGCTGCAGTATCTTGCGAAACCGAAGAAGACCGGAACCTCGTCGGCATCAACCACGGTGATGACGGTCTCGAGGATGGGGGTGCTCATCACGACGCGAAGCAGATGCCCTCGCCGAAGGAGAGGAACACCTCGTCGATGCCGGGAAAGCGCGCCGCCGGAAAGTAGTGCGTGCCGATATGGATCGGGATGCCGTCCGCTTCCTTGTGATGCGAAAGAGTGTTAACAAGTTGATACATGCGTAAAAAAACTTACACGAGTATCAGGAAAACCAAGAAAACGAGGATCGCATGTCAAAATGATAAAACTGCTTGTTATCATATGTAAATATCGCTCCAGGGTGGCGGAGCGATATCGGCCCATCTGTCCCACACCCCCAAATCAGGTTTTTTCCGAATGCTCACGATCCCCAGGTTCTGCCTCGTATTTTTGGCTTGCTGCCCGGTTCTCTGGGCGCCGATTCATGGCGATGCCCTGGAACTTGGCTTCCCCCTCGATTGCGAGATGGGCCGGGACTGCGTTCTGCAGAACTACGTCGACCATGATCCCGGACCGGGCCATCTCGACCACCGTTGCGGCTTCCTCAGCTACAACGGCCACACGGGAACGGATATTCGCATTCGCGACTACTTAGCGATGGCGAGCGGCGTCAGGGTCATCGCCGCCGCCAGCGGCGTGGTCAAGGCGGTTCGAGATGGCATGCCGGACAACCTTTCGCGCGCGGTTGACGTCACGGGGCGCGAATGCGGCAACGGTGTTCTATTGGTCCATGATGACGATTGGGAGACCCAGTATTGCCACCTGAGGCGGGGCAGTGTGGCCGTGAAGCCGGGCGACAAGGTCGATCTGGGCCGGGAGCTGGGCCTGGTCGGGCTTTCGGGCCGGACGGAATTTCCACATTTGGAAATTCTCGTCCGGCATAAAGGTGAGATCGTCGATCCGTTTGTCGGGCAGACCGAAGGATACGAATGCGGACAGCCGGCACGAGGCTTGTGGCGCGGTGACAACACGGGCGGCCTCGCCTATCGCGAGGTCGCCGTGTTCGGCGCCGGCTTTGCGGCGGCCGCGCCGACGCTTCTGGGCGTCGAGCAGGGCAGATACCTGGTCAGTAAACCAAGCGGTGATGACGACGGCATGTTTTATTGGGCTCGCGTGATCGGCCTCAGACCCGAACATCGGCTGCATCTGCGCCTGATCGGCCCACGCGGAAGGGTGTTGGTCGACAGCCACCACGATCCGATCGAGCGGTCCAAGGCGCAGTGGCTGGCATGGTCCGGTCTCAAGCGTCCGGAACCGGGATGGGTTCATGGCATATACACCGGAGTCGTCACGATCCGGCGGGGCGGCGAAGTGATGTACCGCGCGTCACATCGTTTCGAGCTGTCGAGTGGTCAGACGGAGAAGAAAGCGACTCAATAAAGGCCTGCGCCAACGCGCCGCGCGCCTTGCGTTGGCGGTCGCATTGGGCGTCGTCACGAAGCTGGCGGCCCGTTTATTGCGGTAAGTGCGCTTCGGCACAATCGTACGAGCCAACGGCAGAACGCCCTTGCGAGGTCGGGGTTGCCGCCGCGGTCGACGGCATAGGCACGATAGAGCATGCCCGTTGGAGTTCGGGTTTCGGGCAGTATGCCGAGGATCCCCTGACGCACCAAATCACTCACGATGATCTCGGGCGCGATCAGGAGCCCCTGGCCGGTCGCGACCGCGGGCAAGGCCAGGTAGTGGTGGTCGTAACGCGGCCCGATCGTCACGTCGGAGGCCATGAGGTCCATTGCGTTGAGCCAGCGCGGAAGAATATCCGGTCGAGACGTGATGTTGAGAACGGGCAACGACTTAACGAGGTCGATCGATCTTCCGGCGAGGTGATTTGCCGGCCCCGCGCAAACCAGCTGCTCATCGAGCAGTTCCCAGTGGTCGGACGGTTCATGGACGGTCAGGTCACGCGTGATGAGGACGTCATAGTCGTCGGTCCGGGATGGGGCGGAAAGCGACGTGAACAGATCGACGACCACGCCTCCGGTCTCGGTGGAGAATGCCTGCAGGTTCGGAATGAGTGTGGTGTAGGCAAAGGTCGCAAGCGAAGTTCTGACCACGATCCGGTTATCGCCCGTTTGGCCACGGCGCATGCGCTGCACCGCGAAGGCGATTTCGTCGAGGGGCTCACTCACAGCCTCGGCAAACAGCTTGCCGAAATCGGTCAGCGCGCTATTGCGTCCCCGCCGTTCGATGAGCTTGGCACCGAGATGGCGCTCGAGGACGGCAAGATGCCGGCTTGCGGCGCTCTGAGTGATGCCAAGCGCCTTGGCCGCCCGCGTCACGCTCGACTCCCGCGCGATCGTGACGAAGGCGCGGATGGCATTCAACGGCAAGGCATCATTTTTTTTGATCATCTCCGCCAACCCCAAGCCACGGCGTCCGCTAAGCTCCTCTTCAGGACCGGGCATCATGCGTGAAACGCGTCTATCTATCTATTTTTGCGATTCTTGTAATCAAGCCGTATCAGTTCGTTCCCGCCTTTACGCCAATTCGTCTCGCGCGAGTTCGGGACCGGCTACGAAGAGGCGACGGACACAGGCGCGGAGGACACGGTCGAACGCGACCGCAGCCTCGCGTAATAGGCTTCAAGGACGGATCGGCACGGATCGCACAGGCGCCCTATGCCATACCGGACGACCTTGATGACGGGGAGCTCGGGAAGGGCCCGCGATCAGATCCGTACGAAGCTTTTTCGGCGTAGCCGTTGGTGTATCCTGGCCGACACGACCGAGCAGTCCTTTCCGGGGTGAGCGGACGAGTGAACGAGCTTCCCGATCATGTCGCGCGCTATTGGGGCAAGGCCGGCGCTGAATGTTGGCATCCCCTCGCCTATCACGCCCTCGACGTGGCGGCGGTCGGCGCCGTGCTCATCGAGGCCGACCCGGATCTGCGCCGCCGTTTCGAAGCGCTGGTTCCGGGGATCGCGGCCCGGCTGCCGTTCCTGCTCGCGCTCCACGACATCGGCAAGTTCGCGACCAGCTTCCAGCGCCTTCGTGCCGACCTGTTCGACAGGCTCCGGGATGGTCAGCGTCCCTCCTGTTCGGCCACGGCGCGGCATGACAGCCTGGGCTTCATGCTCTGGCGAGAGGCTCTTTCGCAAGGTCCCTTGGCCGAGCGGCTAGGAGGCCGGCGCGCGAGCGCGTGGAACGCGGTGATCTCGGCGCTGACCGGCCATCACGGCCTTCCCCCGTACGATCTCGCGGTGGACGATCAGGCGGCCATCGACCTCGCCGAGGCCTTCACCACGGAGGACATCACCGCCGCCTCCGATTTCGCCGAAGACGTGGGAGGCTTCCTGGCCAAAGACACCCCTCCCCCAGACTTGCGTCACGGCCGCGCCGACCTGCTCTCCTGGTGGTTGGCGGGCTTCGCCGTGCTTTGCGACTGGATCGGCTCGAACGCCGACTGGTTCGGTTATCGCCATCCGCCCGACCTCGCCCTTGCCGAATATTGGGAGGCCTGCGCGCTGCCGCAGGCGCGCAAGGCGGTCGCCCGGACCGACGCCGTGCCCGTCACGGCATCGGAACGCACGGGCTGCGCGGCCCTCTTCCCGCGGCTGTTCGAGGCCCATGAGCCCTCCCCCCTCCAACGCTTCGCCGAGGGCTGCGACCTGGCGAACGGCCCCCAGGTCTTCGTCCTCGAGGACCTCACCGGCGCCGGCAAGACCGAGGCCGCGCTGGTGCTTGCCCACCGCCTGATGGCCGAGGGTCTCGGCAGCGGCGCCTACATCGCGCTTCCCACCCAGGCGACGGCCAACGCCATGTATGCGCGCATGGCCTCGGCCTATCGGCGCCTGTTCGCCGAGGGGGCCGAGCCCTCGATCGTGCTCGCGCATGGCCGGCGCGCCCAGGTCGAGATGTTTCGCGAGGCCGTCATCGCCGGCACGCACCCGCCCGACGCCTATGGCGGTGAGGAGGAGACGGCGTCGGCCCGCTGCAATCCCTGGCTGGCCGACAACCGAAAGAAGTCGCTGCTCGCCCAGCTTGGCGTCGGCACCGTCGATCAGGCCCTGCTCGCCGTTTTGCCCGCGGCCCATCAGTCGCTGCGGCTGTTCGGCGTGGCGCGCAAGGTCCTGATCGTCGACGAGGTGCACGCCTATGACGCCTATATGCAGGCGCTGCTGTGCCGGCTGCTCGCCTTCCAGGCGGCGCTCGGCGGCTCGGCCATTCTGATGTCGGCGACTCTGCCGAAGGCTCAGCGGCGGGAGCTGATCGCGGCCTTCGCCAAGGGACGCGGCATCAAGGATGGCGTCGCTTGCGCGGCCGACGCCTACCCCCTGGCGACGAGCTGGGCGGCCTCCAAGGACGGGGGCCAATTTACGGAAAATCCCCTGGACGCGGCGGCCGGCACCTCCGCCCGCGCCCACAAGACCTTCCGCGTCGAGCGCCTGGGCGACCGGGACGCGGCCCTGGAGGCCGTCTGCGCGGCGGCGGAGGCCGGAGGCTGCGTCTGCTGGGTGCGCAACACGGTGGACGACGCGCGCGAGGCCTTCGATCTCCTGGCCGGGCGCATCCCGGCCGAGCGCCTGACCCTGTTCCACGCCCGCTTCGCCTTCTCCGACCGGGCCCGCATCGAGGCGGAGGTGCTGTGCCGTTTCGGCAAGGAGTCCGGGCCCGCGGACCGCGCGGGCCAGGTGTTGGTCGCCACCCAGGTGGTGGAGCAGTCCCTGGATCTCGACTTCGACGCCATGGTCACCGATCTCGCGCCGGTCGACCTCCTGATCCAGCGGGCCGGCCGCCTTCACCGGCATGACCGTGG
The DNA here is from genome assembly GCA_028281785.1 of Rhodospirillales bacterium. Lineage (GTDB taxonomy): Bacteria > Pseudomonadota > Alphaproteobacteria > Rhodospirillales > Shumkoniaceae > JANQJG01. The sequence goes on along the minus strand of JANQJG010000064.1, from coordinate 14,412 downwards.
CGCGCGCGGCGAACCTGTCCTCCGGGTCCTCGGCCCGCCGCCGGACGATCCGCCGCCGTCCGACTGGCATGAGCGCGCCCTGCCCCGCGCCAAGCTGGTCTATCCCGATGGCGCGCGGCTGTGGCTCGGGCTCGGGGAGCTTCTCCGAAGAGGCGAAATCGACATCCGGCGCGACGCGCGGCCGCTGATCGAGGCCGTCTATGGCGAGGAGGCCGACCGCTCCCTGCCCGACAACCTGATCCTGGCTTATGACGAGGCCGACGGGCGCGAAATGGCCGACCGGCAAACCGGCGAGACCACTGTCCTGAGCTTAAGGGACGGCTATCAGCGCGGCTTCAGCACGCCCTGGGCCGACGACGAGATCATGGCGACGCGGCTTGGCGAGCCCACGGTGACCCTGCGCCTGGGACGCTGGGACGGCGGCCGGCTCCTGCCCTGGGCGGCGCCCGACGGCGACCCGGCGGACCTCGACGCCTGGGCCGCCAGCGAGGTCGGGGTGCGGATATCCCTCGTGGCCGCGGAGGCCGCGTTCGACACCGCGCTGGCCGCCGCCGCAACGCGCGTCAAGGAGGCGGTGCGCGACCGGTTCCGCTGGCAGATTTTGGTGCCGCTGACGGCGCGGGAGGATGGGGTGTGGGAAGGCGTGGCCCGGCGCGACGGGGACGGGCAGCCGCGCGAACGGCGCTTGGCCTATCACCCCGATCGCGGCTTGTCTTTTACCTGAAGGCTGTCATGCTGAGGGGCCGGTTCCGGCGGACATGCGGGGACGGCACAAATCACGAACATGTGCCGGTAGAATTTTTCGTTCTTGAAAATCGTGAAGAATCAATGCTTTCTCGGAAGAGTGTTCCCCGCACGCGCGGGGATGAACCGCCGCTATTTCAACGACTTACAATGCCGTTGCGGTGTTCCCCGCACGCGCGGGGATGAACCGACATGCCATCCCTCCGGCACCAGCGTGAGCGCGTGTTCCCCGCACGCGCGGGGATGAACCGCTGGATATCGGGACGAAACTTCGATCGTCTGCGTGTTCCCCGCACGCGCGGGGATGAACCGAACTCCATGTGCTTGGGGTATAGGTGCCGGGCAGTGTTCCCCGCACGCGCGGGGATGAACCGTCTCACTCTCGACGAGCTGCTAGAGCGCTCCGGTGTTCCCCGCACGCGCGGGGATGAACCGGCGCTGCCGGGTCGGATGGTGGGGCTGGTGATGTGTTCCCCGCACGCGCGGGGATGAACCGCCCAGCGCCTTTTCTACAGCCTGTATCAAGACGTGTTCCCCGCACGCGCGGGGATGAACCGGCGTCAGCGCGTAGATCGCCGACCCGCCGTAGGTGTTCCCCGCACGCGCGGGGATGAACCGCCGGATTTCAGGGCGACCGAGTGGGTGCCGACGTGTTCCCCGCACGCGCGGGGATGAACCGACACGACTGATGCGGCCATTACCAACGGCACCGTGTTCCCCGCACGCGCGGGGATGAACCGTCTTGTACTCGACCGCGCGGGATCGCGGTTGGGTGTTCCCCGCACGCGCGGGGATGAGCTATCCCCGTCAGCCTGCGACAGCGACCGGCTTGGTGCGATAAACGGATATCAATGTTTGATATCCTGCGCTATGATGTCCGACCGTCGAAACGACCAGGACTTTTTGAACATGCCGACGCCCTTTCAAACCAATGTGTCGCTCACCGGCCCGCTCAAGACCTTCATCGACGATCTGGTGAAATCGGGCGAATACGGCAGCGCGAGCGAGGTGGTCCGCGACGCGCTGCGCACGCTCAAGCAGCGTCGCGACCTGCACGCGGCCGAACTGGCGGAGATACAGGAGCGGATTGCCGCGAGCCTGGATCAGGCGGATCGTGGCGAGTTCGCCACAGGGTCGGTGGATGAGGTCTTCGCGCGCTCGCTGGGCCGGGCCAAGCGTAAGTCCCGGGCCGGCTCTTGAAGCGGATTCTCGTCACGCCTCGGGCCGAGGCGGCGCTCGACGACATTCTGGCCTACACAGTGGATAGATGGGGCGAGGCCCAGGCCGACGCCTATGTGTCGCGGCTGTTGGAGCGTGTTCGAAGGTTGGCGGCGGGGCTCCCGCCGCACGCGACGCCTTGCGCGGCGTTGATGCGGGGTCGGCGGCGGGACGTGGGTGACTTGAGGTATTGCCGCGAAGGGGCCCATTTCCTGATCTTGCGCGAGACGCCGGACACCCTCCAGGTCATTGAAATCTTCCACGCGCGGATGGATATCGAGCGCCATCTCCAGAGACTGGCGGACGCGGCGGGTAAGGATCATGAACAAAGGTGATTGGCCCTGTCCGCGCGGATGGGCCCTGCCCCACTCTTCGCGCGGCGTACGGCCCGGCCCGGCGGGACGAGAACACGGGAGCGATGCGCGGCCTCGCGCCCTCAGCGCGCCTTGTTTTTTCCATGAAGACTGTCATGCTGAGACGCCGGTTCCGGTGGGATAGCGGGCCCGGCACAAATCATGAACATTTGTTGGTAGAATTTTTCGTTCTTGAACATCGTTAAGAATCAATGTCTTCTGGGAAGAGTGTTCCCCGCGCACGCGGGGATGAACCGTCAGAGCAACCGTCTTGCCCTCATCCGGCAGCGTGTTCCCCGCGCACGCGGGGATGAACCGACGACCTCACTCATGCCGAGCAGCGGCGTGAAGTGTTCCCCGCGCACGCGGGGATGAACCGCGGTCGGTTCGGGTTCATCGACGGGGGCCACCGTGTTCCCCGCGCACGCGGGGATGAACCGTATGGTCGCGATCCAGGCACGAGCGCGGACGCGTGTTCCCCGCGCACGCGGGGATGAACCGGAGGGCGAGGACGATGCTGCGTGACCGACTAGCGTGTTCCCCGCGCACGCGGGGATGAACCGCGGGTGTTGGCGCCGAGCGTCATGCGTACCAAGTGTTCCCCGCGCACGCGGGGATGAACCGCCATTCGATCATTGCCAGCTCCTTTCAATCAGCGTGTTCCCCGCGCACGCGGGGATGAACCGCCGGGTATTCCCGTGGCGATCCTTGTCCCGGTGTGTTCCCCGCGCACGCGGGGATGAACCGCGTCGCCCCTACATTCGCTATGTCGCGGTAGAGTGTTCCCCGCATGCGCGGGGATGAACCGAGACGATGTCCCGGCAGTTGCCTTCGAAGATCCGTGTTCCCCGCATGCGCGGGGATGAACCGTAATCCCATCGGGCCTGGCCTTCGTCGGTGTCGTGTTCCCCGCATGCGCGGGGATGAACCGACGAATCCGGCTAGCTCGGCGAACTGGTCGATGTGTTCCCCGCATGCGCGGGGATGAACCGTGTCCCCGGAGAGAAGGGGCGGCTTGCTCTCCGTGTTCCCCGCATGCGCGGGGATGAACCGTTTGCCTCACAGGTGTGGCCGACCCCACTAGCGTGTTCCCCGCGCATGCGGGGATGAATCGATTTTCGTGTAGTTGTAGTCAACCGTCGGGTCATGTTCCCATCCCCACGCAGACGGGGATGTAACACGCGGGGTGGGGCCTCCCAGGTAACCCCACATGACGCTCCGTCCGGCATGACACCGGTCGTGCTACGGCCGGGAGAATGTCACCGTGTCACCCGCGCGAGGATCGCCATAACACCGCTCGGCTTCGATTTCCATAGTGGCGGATTTACCACACCGCAGATGTTTCCGGACGTGTTCGCCGCAGAGGCGGTGATGTGCCTGTCGCTTGCGTGGAGGCCCAGCGACCGATATTTCTACGGCGCGGGCCGCGTCGCCGATCCCCCAACGAATTGTGGGATGAACCTGTGTTCTTCTGGGCGATGATTCTGTTCCCCGACAGGTCGGGGCCACCCAAACCAAGGCGACGTCGCCCGCCCTCGTGGATAACGTCTTGACGAGGCGTCAGCTTCTGGCTATGTATAAGGTGTTCTTCTGTGCAAAAAACTTGCAGCTCATTCTTGGATGATAACCCGCAGCCACCCAAGCTCTGCCCGCAGCACCTGCCTCGCACTTTGGCGAGGCTCCCGTTGGCCACGCGGCGCACGAGACATAATACAATTGACCTTAGTTGTTACACGAGAGACTGGCTCGTCGTCCACGCGCAAACCGATTGGCGCCGCGATTTGTGCTACCGGGACAGGTGCTGATCCTCTATTATCCCGACGGGGCGCGGGGGGAAAATGAATCTGCTGGAGCAAGCCTGGACCCCCGCCGGCGAGGAGGCCGGAGGCACCCGCCGCATCTCGCCGGCCGCCCTCGCCGATCCCGCGCTGCGGCGCCTGCGGTCGCCCCGCGCCGACATCAGCTGCGCCCTCGCCGAGTTTCTCATCGGCCTCTTGCAGACCGCGTTCGCGCCCGAGGATCTCGACGCTTGGCTGGACCTGCTCGACGAACCGCCCTCGCCGGACGACCTCGACGCCGCCTTCGCGCGCTTTCGCGACGCCTTCCGCCTCGACGGCCCCGGTCCGCGCTTCCTGCAGGACCCCTCGGCCGCGGACGGGAAACGGGTCGGCATCGGCCAGCTTTTGATCGACGCGCCGGGCGACAATGCCATCCGCCGCAACCTCGACCATTTCCAGAAGCGCGGCGGAGTCACGGGCCTGTGCCCGGGCTGCGCCGCGGCCGCGCTGTGGACTCTCCAGGCCTTCGCGCCTGCGGGCGGCCAGGGCCACCGTGTCAGCCTGCGCGGCGGCGGGCCGCTGACCACGCTGGTCGTCGACGGGTCGCTCTGGCGCATGCTTTGGTTCAACGTCCTCACGCGGCGGGATCTGGAAAGCGCCTTCAATGAGCACGCCCTCGCGGAGAAGAAAGGCGAGCCCATCTTTCCCTGGCTGCGTGAACCGCTGCGCGTCAGCGATGCGTCCGGCGGCCCGACCCGGCCCGGACAGGTGCCCCTGCTCCAGATGTATTGGGGCATGCCCCGGCGCATCTGGCTCGATTTCGAGGAACGGGCCGCCGGCGCCTGCGGCGTCTGCGGAGTCGAGGGCGACGAACTTCTCACCCATTACTTCACCCGGCCGCGCGGCGTGAACTACGAGGGCGGCTGGTGCCACCCCCTCACCCCCCACACCGTCGATCCCCGCCGGCCCGACGAGCGGCTGCCGCGCCATGGCAGCCCCGAGGGTATCGACTATCGCCACTGGCTCGGATTGATTCAGGAGGACCGGCCGTCGGATCGCGGCCTGCGCGGGCCCACAAGGCTGCCGGCCCTGGTCGTCGAGGTGTTCCGCCGGAATCGCCTGCGGGAGATCGGGGCCCGGACCGTGCGCCTCTGGGCCTTCGGCTACGACATGGACAACATGAAGGCGCGCAGCTGGTGCGAAAGCGAGATGCCCATCCATCGGGTCGAGGGGGATGTGGAACACTATAAAAAGGAGGTCGCCCGCCTGGTGCTGGCCGCGGATGCCGTCGGCGTTTCGCTGCGCCGCCAGGTCCTGCATGGCTGGTTCCGCTATCCGGCGGAGGCCAAGGGCGATTTCTCCGGCATTCGGGCGGCGCTGATGGGAGAGACGGAGGCGGCGTTTTTCGCGGCCCTGACCGAGCTGGCGGAGATCGCGGAACGACACGCGCAAGACAGCCAAGCCCGCATGGACGCCGAGAAACGTCTTCGTATCCGCTGGCATAAAACGCTCGATGATGCGGCCATTGGCGTGTTCGACCGCCTCGTCATCCAGAACCCGGTCGAGGACCACAACTTCGAACGGGTGGCCAAGGCCCTTCAGCATCTGAAATGGGACCTTCGGAGCTCGCGGGTGCTGGACGCCTTGCAGCTTCGTCCCGACGATCTCGATAACAAGGCCGAGGCGGCGGCGCCCCCACCTCCAGAGGCCACCATCGGAGCCTGAGCCATGGCCGACCCATCCCCGCATACCCCCTCTCCTCCCGGCCGGCAAGGCCACTTCCGCCAATGGTGGCGCAAGGTCGTCAAGGATGACCATATGCGCGGCGACCGCGCCGAGTTGAGGCGGGCATCGACCACCAATCTCTGCCTTTTCGTGCCGATGTTCCACGACCTGAAGGAGCGGATCGGCCCGGCAGATCTCGACGCGCTGGCCGCCGCCGCCCGCGTTCTCGTCCATGTGCGCGACGACGCGCCAAAAACGGCATTGGGCAAGGCGCTGGGCGCGCGCCGCGCCGGCTCCGACTTCCGGGTGATGCGGGAGCTTCGCCTGCGCCGGCTGATCCAGGCCGAGGAGCTGGAGGACGTGGTGCGCCAGTTCCGCCGCGCCGTCGCCCTCCTGGATCGCACCGCCAATGTCGGCGCGCTGGGTGTCACGGTCTACGCCTTTGCCAGCGCGGCCAAGGCGCCGGACCGTCGTGACGAAGTCGCGCGCAAGCTTTTGCTCGATTATTACGGCGCCCCCGCCACGGACGATAGGTCCGCGAACACGGAATCAGACAGGGAGACGTCCGAACCATGACCACGTTTCACCAGCTCCATCTGTTGACCAGCTATCCGCCCGCCAACCTCAACCGCGACGACACCGGCCGGCCGAAGACGGCCCTGATGGGCGGGGCGATGCGGCTGCGGGTTTCGTCGCAGTCCCTGAAGCGGGCTTGGCGCACCTCCGACATCTTCGCCAAGCGCCTGGAAAGGGCGCTCAGCCTGCGTACCCGGCGCATGGGAACGGAGGTCCATGAACGGCTCACCGAACGCGGCGTCACGGAGAAAGTGGCCGAGGAGACCGCGCGCCTGATCGGCGGCCGCTTCGGCAAGATCCAGGAGAACCGCAAGAAGGGCGATCCCTTCCAGGCCGAGCAGCTTTGCTTCATCGGCCCCGCAGAGACCGAGGCCATCGACGTCCTTGTCGCCAAGGTGGCGGAGACCGGGAAGGCGCCGGCCGAGGACGAGGTCAAGTCCCTGCTGATCAAGTCCCATCGCGGCGCCGATATCGCGCTGTTCGGGCGCATGCTCGCGGCCCAGGCGGACTTCAACGTCGAGGCCGCGGCCGAGGTCGCGCATGCGGTGACGGTGCACAAGGCCATGGTCGAGGACGACTTCTTCACCGCCGTCGACGACCTCAAGGACCGCGACGAGGCCGACGAGGAAGGCGCCGGCGCTGGCTTCATGGGCGATACCGGCTTCGGCGCCGGAGTCTTCTATCTGTATCTGTGCGTCAACCGGGATCTGCTGGTGGACAACCTCTCGGGTGAGACCGGCCTGGCCGAGGCGGCGATCGCGGCCCTGGTCGAGGCAGCGGCCAAGATCGGACCGTCGGGCAAGCGCGCCTCCTTCGGCTCGCGCGCCTACACCTCTTACCTGCTTGCGGAGACCGGTGAGCAGCAGCCGCGATCCCTGTCCGTGGCCTTCCTCAAGCCGGTCACGGGCACGGATGTGCTCGGCGAGGCAATCGCCCGGATGGAGAGAGCCGTGAACCGAATGGACGAGGCCTATGGCGTAACCGCTACCGACCGCTACCGCATGAACGTGGAAAGTGGAGACGGCACGCTCCCCGGCCTGCTCGATTTCCTGGCCGGCCAAGCGCCCGGCAACTGGTCGCCCGCCGCGCGCGCCGCCTGACCATGCCGGCCTTCCTGCTTTTCCGTCTTTACGGCCCGCTCGTGTCCTGGGGCACGCAGGCGGTGGGCGAGCTCCGGCCGAGCGACACCCATCCCACGCGCTCCGCGGTGCTGGGATTGGTCGGCGCCTGCCTGGGCCTCGAGCGTGCGGACGAGGCCGGACAGGCGGCGCTAGCCGAAGGCTATGGCATCGCCGTCCGTATCGATGCCCTTGGCGCGCCGGTGACCGACTACCACACGGTGCAGGCGCCGCCGCAGAAACGGGGCTTTGTCCCCCGAAGCCGCCGCGAGGAACTCGCCGTCGAGCAGAAGGAGACCATGGTCACGCGCCGGACCTATCGCCAGGACGCGCTCTCGACCATCGCCGTCTGGGCGCGGGACGGTGCCCGCTGGCCGCTCGACGTTCTGGCGGACGCAATGCGGCGGCCGGTGTTCATGCCCTATCTCGGGCGCAAGGGCTGCCCGCTCGCCTTGCCCCTCGATCCGCAGCTGGTCGAGGCGGCCGGTCTTCTCGCTGCCTTCGTCGCCGCCGACACCCTGTTTGCCGACGGTGAGCTCCTGAGAGGGTTGGCCCGCGACCCGGCCCCGACCCTGTGCTGGGATGCCGATCCGCCGGGCGATCCGCTCCCCTCTGGGCGCGAGACCTTGCGCCGCGATCAGCCGGTTTCCCGGACCCGATGGCAGTTCGTCGACCGCGTCGAGCATGTGGCAACCATGGGCGATGAGGGCTGAGCCGTGTTCATGAGCCGCGTCACCCTGCGCACCGATGCGCCCTCGGCGGGCTCGCTCGCCGCCCTGCTGACCGACCGGGTCGGCGCATACGAGGCCCACCGGCTGGTCTGGGCGCTGTTCGGCGATCTCGCGGATCGTCGTCGGGATTTCGTGTTTCGTGTCGATTGGGTGGCGGGTCGGCCGCAATTCCTCATCGTCTCGGAACGGGCTCCGGAGGACGACCACAACCTGTTCGCCATCGAGACCAAGGAGTATGCCCCGGATCTCCGGGCCGGGGACCGGCTCGCCTTTTCCACGCGGGTCAATCCCGTGGTGAGGCGGCGTCAGGCCGGCGACCGATGCCGCAAGTTCGATATCGTCATGGACGAGGTCCGCCGCCGCCGCGAACAGGGAGAGAGGCGCGTCGACCGCATCGCTGCCGCCCAGGCCATGCTCCCGGATTGGCTGGCGCACCAGGGACAGCGGCTGGGCTTCTCCCTCAAGACCGCGGATGAAGCCGGTGTAGAAGTGCATGTCGAGGCCTACGACACACACCGGTTCCGAAGTGCGGCCGGCCATGGCGTCTCCGTCGCCAGCGTGGAAGCCCGCGGGCTTCTCCGCGTCGAGGAGCCGGAGCGGTTCCTCCGCGCCCTGTTCCGGGGCATGGGCTCGGCCCGGGCCTTCGGCATGGGCTTGCTCCTGGTGCGGCGGGCATGACCCTTCCCCGGCTCCGCCCCCTCGCCATCAAGGAACGCTCGGCCATGGTGTTCCTGGAGAAGGGACAGGTTGACGTGATCGACGGTGCCTTCGTGCTCGTCGATGTCAATGGCGTGCGTACCCATGTGCCCGTCGGCGGCCTTGCCTGCGTGATGCTGGAGCCGGGCACCCGTGTTTCGCACGCGGCGGCGGCCCTCGCCGCGCGTGTCGGCTGCCTGCTGATCTGGGCCGGCGAGGCCGGGGTGCGCCTCTACGCCTCGGGACAGCCGGGCGGCGCGCGCTCCGATCGCCTGCTCTACCAGGCGCGTTTGGCGCTGGACGAGACAGCGCGGCTGAACGTGGTGCGCCGCATGTTCGAGCTGCGCTTCGGCGAGCCGCCTCCCGCCCGGCGCAGCGTCGATCAGCTTCGCGGCATCGAGGGCGCGCGGGTTCGGCGTCTCTACGAGATCGAGGCGCGCAAGTTCCAGATCCGCTGGCGGGGCCGCCGCTACGATCCCAAGGAATGGGGCGCCGGCGACCTGCCCAACCGCTGCCTGAGCGCGGCCACCTCCTGCCTTTACGGCGTCACGGAGGCGGCGGTTCTCGCCGCCGGGTATGCGCCAGCCATCGGCTTCCTGCATTCGGGGCGGCCGCTCGCCTTCGTCTACGACATCGCGGACATCTTCAAGTTCGAGACCGTGGTGCCCGTGGCCTTCCGCGCCGCCCGAGACGCCAAGCCGGACTCCGAGGGCGCGGTGCGGCGAGGCTGCCGCGACGTGTTCCGCAGGACCCGCCTGCTCGACCGCATCATCCCGACCATCGACGACGTGCTGGCCGCCGGCGGACTCGGCGTGCCGGAGGCCCCCGCCGACGCCCAGCCGCCGGCCCTGAACGAGGAGAGCTTCGGCGATGATGGTCATCGTGGTTGAGAGCGTCCCGCCTCGCCTGCGCGGCCGCCTCGCCGTGTGGCTGCTGGAGATCCGGGCCGGGGTCTATATCGGCCGGTATTCGAAGCGGGTGCGCGAGATGATCTGGGGCCACGTGGAGGCCGGCATCGAGGACGGCAGCGCAATCATGGCCTGGGCCGCGCCGACCGATTCGGGCTATGACTTCGTGACGCTTGGGCCGGACCGCCGGGTTCCCCGTGATCTCGACGGACTGCTGCTGGTCTCCTTCCTGCCGCCGGAGGCCCCGGCCGAGGACGGCGAGGTGGAAGCCGCAAGACCTTCGGAGCGGCCCTGATTTCGGTCGGTGGGCGACCCGGCACAAATCATGAACATTTGTTGGTAGAATTTTTCGTTCTTGAACATCGTTAAGAATCAATGTCTTCTGGGAAGAGTGTTCCCCGCACGCGCGGGGATGAACCGGTTTGGGCTTGCCTTCGATATTCGCCCCGGACGTGTTCCCCGCACGCGCGGGGATGAACCGCCGGAGACTCCGGCCGCCCTGAAGGCGCGAGGGTGTTCCCCGCACGCGCGGGGATGAACCGCTGCGTTACGGTATCTGACTCATCCAATCCAAGTGTTCCCCGCACGCGCGGGGATGAACCGACAGAACGGACTTGGACCCCAACGGCAGGTCCGTGTTCCCCGCACGCGCGGGGATGAACCGGAGATGCTGGCGGCCGAACGGCGGATGACGGCGTGTTCCCCGCACGCGCGGGGATGAAACAGGGTGATCTCAGAAAGACAACAGGCCTAGAGGATTTCCAGAAATCTCCCCTAAACCCTTGATTTTGTTGGTAGGCGCGCCAGGATTCGAACCTGGGACCCTCTGATTAAAAGTCAGATGCTCTGCCAACTGAGCTACGCGCCCGCCGCAGCGATGGCCGCAAGATAGGTATGGGCTGACAAGCGGTCAATCCCCCTTCGCGGCCGCCGCTTGCCGCCGCCGGTTCGTCTCCAGCTTTTCGATCAGGCGGTCGCGCACCCGCGCCGACACGAACTCGCCGACATCGCCGCCGAGCGTCGCCACCTCCTTGACCAGCCGCGAGGCGATGAGCTGATGGCGGTCCGACGCCATCAGGAAGACCGTCTCGACGGTCGGGTTGAGGCGGCGGTTCATGCCCGCCATCTGGAACTCGAACTCGAAATCGGAGACCGCGCGCAGGCCCCGGACGATGAGGGTCGCGTCCTGCTGCATGACGAAGTCCATCAGCAGGTTGTCGAAGGTTTTCACCTCAATGCGCGTGCCGTCGCCATTGGTCATCGCCTCGGCCTCGGCGCAGACCATGTCGAACCGCTCCTTCAAGGAAAACAGCGGTTCCTTTCCGGGATTGGCGGCGATGGCGATGACCAGCCGGTCGACCACGCGCGTGGCCCGGGAGATGATATCGAGATGGCCGTTGGTGATGGGGTCGAAGGTCCCCGGATAGACGCCCCGGCGCGGATTGTTCATGGCTTCAGCCGCCCCCGGCGCGAAATGTCGGCTCAGACGTCCCCGCCATTTTCCATGTCCTCGCCGTTGCCGGCCCCCTCGACGGCGCCGGAATCCTCCGCCCCGGCTCCGTCACCGGCGTCCTCGGCGCCGTTGTCGTCATCGTCTTCCATGTCGCGCAGCCGTGTCACCGAGACCACCTCCTCGCCTTCGCCCGTATTGAACAGCGTCACGCCGCGGCTCGACCGTCCGACGATGCTGATGCCGTCGACCGGGATGCGGATGATATGGCCGCCGTTCGACACCATGACCACCTGGTCGGTGTCGACGACCGGGAAGGCGTTGACCACGGAAGCCGAGTCCCCGTCCCGGCGCAGATCCATGCAGGCGATGCCCTTCCCGCCGCGGCCCGAGATCCGGTACTCGTAGGCCGAGCTGCGCTTGCCGAAGCCGTCGGCGGAAACGGTGAGGATGAACTGCTCCCGCTCGGCCATATGCGCGAAAGCCGGCTCCTCGAGGTGGGCCGCCAGCTCCTCGTCGCGGGCCCGGTCGTCCGGGCGTTCGCTGTAGTCGCTGCCGATCAGGCGGCGGCTGGCGTTCACCGCGTGCAGATAGTCCTCCCGCGTCGAGACATCGGTCTCGATATGGTCGAGGGCGGACATGCTGATCACGGTATCCTCCGCCTCCAGCTTGATGCCGCGCACGCCCGTCGAGGTGCGGCCGGTGAATACGCGCACATCGGTGACCGGGAAGCGGATGCATTTTCCCATCCTGGTCGTCAGCAGCACGTCGTCCTCCTCGGTGAAGGTGCGCACGCGGACCAGGCGGTCGCCGGCATCCAGCTTCATGGCGATCTTGCCGTTGGCGAAGACGTTGGTGAAGTCGCTGAGCCGGTTGCGCCGGACGTTGCCGGAGGCGGTCGCGAGCATGATGAACAGGCTGCCCCAGCTGTCCTCGTCCTCAGGCAGGGGCAGAAGCGTTGTGATGGTTTCCCCCTCGGACAGGGGCAGAAGGTTCACCATGGCCTTGCCCCGGGCCTGGGGCGAGCCCTGCGGAAGGCGATAGACCTTGAGCTTATAGACCATGCCCGCCGAGGAGAAGAACAGCACCGGCGTATGGGTGTTGAGCACCCAGACCCGGCTGACGAAATCCTCGTCCCGGGTGCTCATGCCCGAGCGTCCCTTACCGCCCCGCCGCTGGGAACGGTAGGTGGAGACCGGCACCCGCTTGATATAGCCGCCATTGGTGACGGTGACGACCATGTCCTCACGCTGGATCAGGTCCTCGACGTCCTGCTCGAACTCGTCTTCCAGGAGCTCCGTGCGGCGTGGTGTCGCGAAGCGCTCCTTGATCTCGATCAGCTCCCCTTCGAGGATTTCGAGAAGGCGCGCGCGCGAGCCCAGTATGGCGAGGTGCTCCTCGATCTGGCGGCCGAGATCGGCCAGCTCCTCGGCGATCTTATCGCGTTCGAGGCCGGTCAACCGGTGCAGGCGCAGATCCAGGATCGCCCGCGCCTGGGTCTCCGAAAGCCGGTAGACTCCGTCCTCCACGCCGCGGCCGGGCTCGTCGATGAGGGCGATCATGGGCGCCACGTCGGCCGCCGGCCAGGCCCGGGCCATCAGCTGCTCGCGGGCGGTCGCGGGGTCCGGCGCGGCGCGAATGAGAGCGATGACCTCGTCGATATTGGCGACCGCGACCGCCAGACCGACAAAGACATGGGCCCGCTCGCGCGCCTTGTTGAGGCGGAAGATCGTGCGCCGGCGAATGACCGCCTCCCGGAAGTCGAGGAAGGCGTCGAGCACCTGACGCAGACTCAGCATTTCGGGGCGGCCGGCGTTGAGAGCCAGCATGTTGACGCCGAAGGTGGTCTGCAGCGGCGTGAACCGGTAAAGCTGATTGAGCACGACCTCGGGTTCGGCGTCGCGGCGGACCTCGACGACAACGCGCACGCCCCGCCGATCGGACTCGTCGCGCAGGTCCGAGATTCCCTCGATACGTTTGTCGCGCACGGCCTCGGCGATGATTTCGACCATGCGCGCCTTGTTCACCATGTACGGGACTTCGGAGATGATGATGGCGAAGCGGTCCTTGCGGATCTCCTGGATCTCGGTCCGTCCCCGCATGACGATGGAGCCATGGCCCGTCTGATAGGCCGAGAGGATGCCCTGTCGGCCGAGAATGTGGCCACCGGTCGGGAAGTCGGGACCCGGCACGCAGGTGCGGATCAACTCCGCGATCGTAATGTCGGGGTCGGCGAGAACGGCGCGGCAGGCATCGATGATCTCGCCCAGATTATGGGGCGGAATATTGGTCGCCATGCCCACGGCGATACCGCCGGCGCCGTTGACCAGGAGGTTGGGAAACCGGGCCGGCAGGACCGACGGCTCCTCGGTGGATTCGTCATAATTGGGCTGGAAGTCGACGGTGTCCTCGTCGATGTCCTCGACCAGGGCGTGGGCGGAGCGCGCCATCCGCGCCTCGGTGTACCGCATGGCCGCGGCCCGGTCGCCGTCCATGGAGCCGAAATTGCCCTGCCCGTCGACCAGCGGCAGCCGCATGGAAAAGTCCTGGGCCATGCGGACCATGGCGTCGTAGATGGCCTCGCCGCCATGGGGGTGATACCTCCCCATCACGTCGCCGACGATATGCGCGGATTTGCGGAACGCGCGGTTGTAGTGGTAGCCGTTCAGGTTCATCGCGTAGACGATGCGCCGATGCACGGGCTTCAGGCCGTCCCGAACATCGGGTAAGGCGCGGCTGACGATGACGCTCATCGCGTAGTCGAGATAGGAGCGCTTCATCTCCTCCTCGACGGTTACCGGCGTGATGTCGGACGGCGTGGGCGCGGCGGGCGGCGTTGTCGGTGGTGTTGTCAAGGGCGTGGCTCTGAGTTGGTGTCCAAGCGGCAAAAGGGCCGCGAAGAATTGGGCCGGCGAGCCGGCGGGCGCAACCTAGCACACTGCACGGTTGCGAACAACGCGATGGCTGCGCCGGGCAATCGCGGGATGGCCTCCGTCTGAAGCCGTTCTACGCCGCGTTCCTAGGGCGTAGACTCATAACGCTTTGATCCAGATACGCAGTGATGCGAGTTTGATTGCGGCGAGGAAGTTGTCTGGGTTTTTGTCGTATCGTGTCG
>JANQJG010000060.1 GCA_028281785.1 Rhodospirillales bacterium | reverse complement strand
TTAATCGCGTGAATCTGATCTAACTCATTGAAATAGAGCGGATTCACGCGATCAATTGGAAACATGCGGCGTTTCCGATTGATCGCGATCCGCTCTAGGTAGCCACCCCAATGAACAACCGTGAATCCAGAGGCGTAGTAGAACATCGTGAAGGGAGGCCGCAAGCGCCATGCTCTGGTTGAGATGACGTAAAGGATCTTTCGCACATTTGAGAAGGGGTTGGTGGCCCCGGATCTGGTTAGGTTGGTTTTGCCGAAATCAATAGCCCCAGATGAGAGGAGCCCCACCATGGGAGAGGATAGCACGAGAGGCTTGTCAAACGTCATCCGGATCGACGACGAGCGCATTCGAGACCACCTTGGCAAGATCGTTCGGGGCAGCGTGGAGGAGACGCTGAACGCGCTGTTGGAGGCGGAGGCGGATCGTCTGTGCAACGCCGAGCGCTACGAGCGCAGCGAGGCGCGGCTCCCCCGTGCCGCGGGCCCACGGAACCGGCACCACGTGCCCGATCGAACTGGGCTGCCTGAAAGCCCAGTATGTCGTGGTTCCTCCATTGGCCGGCGTACGAGACTCATTTCTCGGCTTAGACAAGTCCGGCTTTTTGACATGCAGCCTTTAGAGTTCGTTACCCAACATTCTTACTTCGATTGTCGATGGAAGCATTTCGGTTACGCGGTGCAGCGCGCCAAGAAACAGCATTCCAGTTTCTCCTGGCTGCAAGGTGGCATCGATACGCCGTGCGATAAAGCGATCCCGCTCTTCGAGCAACGCCGTCGCCATCGAAACAGAGTTATCTGGCGGTTTCTGGCCGGCCGCGGTCCCCGGCTCTGCCGCCTCGGCTTTCAATAGTCGATATTCCCTGAGCAGCAACTCAGAATCTTCGGTTCCTTCCAGCACGGCGCCACGCGCCATCAAATGGAGCAAAATCCGATAATTGGGTCCACCCGTCTCGACCAGATCACGGATGATCTCAACCTCGCGACCACATACGGGAAGGCCGTCCTGATAGAGCCTCAACTGGCCGAAATCGAGGTCGAGTGCCAGGATCTTCCTTTCCAGATCTTGCCAGAATTGCCTTATCACCCGACGGCTCTCCTCCCATGCTTCGAGGCCTTTTTGTTCGATGTACACGTTCCGCACATCATCAGAGATGGATCCCATATCGGTAAGGCCGTGGACAATGGGAATACTGAAAAGCAAACGTGACGGCTTGCCCCCACCCTTGGTCCCGGTAGTCGCTTTGTTGGATGGCAGTTTAACCATCTAGAGCCGTCAGAAAATGTTTATGCCGGATCAACAGACTGTTCATCGTCGTAAGCGGATCGGTTTCGCCGGAAAGAAACTCGCGGATTGCCGACATGCTCGCCTTGCGGCAAGTAAGGTCGATATCGGCACCGCTCCACCCTTCACTTGGATCGCCTGCCAGTTCGCCGAGGTCGACGTCGTCGGCGAGAGGTTTACCACGAGTATGGACTTCAAAAATCTGTTTGCGCGCGGCGGCATCGGGCAGCGGGAAATCCACAAAGAAATCAAACCGTCCCGCCCGCAGTAGCGCTGGATCGATAAGGTCCCTGCGGTTGGTCGCGGCGAGCACGATAACCCCCTTCAGTTCCTCGATGCCATCCATTTCAGTCAGCAACTGGGCGATCATGCGGTCGACGACGGCAGTTGCATCAGTGCCGCCGCGGCGTGGCGCGATACTATCGACCTCATCGAGAAACACGATGCAGGGTGCGGCGAGCTTCGCTTTGTGGAACACGTCGCGCACGGCGCGCTCGGTCTCCCCTATCCATTTGCTCATCAAGGCTGGGCCTTTCACGGAGATGAAGTTAACGCCGCTTTCCGTAGCAAGTGCCTTCGCTACGAGCGTCTTGCCCACCCCTGGCGGTCCGCTGAGAAGGATTCCTCGCGGCGGAGAAACGTTCATCCTCCTGAATAGGTCAGGATAATTGAGTGGCCATTGAATGGATTCTTGGAGCAGGCACTTGATTTCTTCAAGACCACCAACATCGTCCCACCTCACATCCGGGATCTCGGTAAATACTTCTCGGATGGCCGACGGCTCGACAACGGCGAGCGCCTGCTGAAAGTCGCCCATACCGACGGTCAATGCGTCTCGTAAATCGTCCGGAAGGTAATCCAAATCGAAATCGATGTTTGGAAACACCTCGCGCAATCTTGCCATCGCCGCCTCGCGGGCGAGCGACTCCAGGTCGGCGCCGACGAAACCGTGGGTCACCCGAGCCAGTCGTTCGAGATCAACGTCGTCCGCAAGCGGCATGCCTCGGGAGTGGATCTGCAAGATTTCCTTACGTGCTGGCCGATCTGGTACGCCTATGACGATTTCCCTGTCGAACCGCCCAGGACGACGCAATGCCGGATCGAGCGCGTCAGGCAGGTTGGTGGCGCCAATGACAATAACCTGTCCCCGGGCGTCCAGACCATCCATTAGTGTTAGCAATTGCGATACCACTCGGCGTTCCACCTGCTGCTCGCTGCCAAGCGCAGTGCGCTTTGGCGCGATCGCGTCAATCTCATCGAGAAAGATGATGCTCGGCGCGTTCGCGGCCTGCTCGAACACATGCCGCAGATGGGCTTCGCTCTCGCCGTAATACTTGTGCATGACTTCGGGGCCGCTGAGCGCCAAGAATTTTGCGTCCGTTTCGTTTGCCACCGCACGCGCGATCAGCGTTTTGCCGCAGCCTGGTGGACCGTGCATCAGAATTCCCTTGGGGGCATCGATGCCAAGCTGCTCGAAGATCTCCGGGTGACGCAGCGGCAACTCGATCATTTCCCGGATCGTGCTCAGCTCGCGCTGGAGGCCGCCGACATCCTCATAAGCCATGCGCTGCTTTGGCCCGCTTTCGGCCGCCTTCGATTTGATCTCTATCGCCGTGGAAGCCCTAACCATGACGGCCCCCTTGGGGACCGTTCGCAACACGGAAAAATCCCTGCTTTGCGAACCGATCGTATTGGCCCGGATACGGTCTCCCTCGGTCACGCAGAGGCCTTCGAGCAAATGGCCGAGGAACCGGCCTTGGCGACTACTCGAAACGGATCGCTGACCGCCCAGTGGGGCCAATTCGAGCTTTGCCGCCGGCTTGCAAGATGTTGGCTGCAGCCTGAGTTTCTCGCCCAGGCCGACACCTGTATTATGGCGCGTTAACCCGTCGATCTGAACGACACCTTTGTCACGGTCATCAGGAAAAGTCGCCATGACCTTGGCAACACTCTCCTTGGCGCCGGATATCAGCAGAACGTCGCCCGGCTTCACGCCCATGCGCGCCATGTCCCCCGGATCGATGCGCGCAAGCCCCCGGCCAATATCCTTTTTTATCGCCTCCGCGATCCGCAACTCGATAGTGACGGACTTCCGATCCCCCGCCTGCCCTCTCGGCCCATTAGACTCCATTTGCTAGATCCCGCCCCCCTTGGGCCAGCCGGCTGTCACGATGACGCCCCAATTCATCGGCTGGCTTTGCCAGCGTGACCTTCCACCATCCCGTCCGTGAGATCCCGCAACGTTCCGAGGCGAAGCGACAGATCTTCCTCATTCATGCCAAAGTGAGCCTTGAGTTCGTTCATTCGCTCCTCGAGCCGAAGCAGGGCAAGGCCGAGCCGCTCGATTTCCTCGTCCGACAACACGCCGCTTTCGACCCGCCGGATTGCCTGACGCTCCATCAATTGACGCACCGTCTCAACCAAAGCCAGAACGAGCCTCACAAGATCGTCAGCCGCCCCGTCCGCGTCGGTTTCAAGCCGCGGCTCCCGCAGAAATGGGTCGGCACGACAAGACGGGGTGACTGGTCCCCGATCAGCCACGTCCCCCAGCAGAACTTTTTTTGCCATTTCGCAGCCAACGTCTGTACGGGTCGACTTCATTCAACGCCTGTTCATGCTGACGTCGACGAAAGAGTATGGCGCCCATGGGCCTGTGCAGCTGACGGCGACATCCTGATAGCGGGACGCCAACGCGTCTGCGGTGCCGACGAAATCGCGTACTCCATCTTTCTTGACCAGAAAGGATGCCTCGACGGGCAGTGTGCGAAGGTTTGTGGGGGCCCAGACCACCTCATCGGACAAGCGACCAAGCTGATCCAGGATCGCCATTGCGCCTGCGCGGGTCCGCTCACAAACCACCGCCGCTCGTTCGTGACTCGCCTTTCGTGTCCTCAGATAGGCAGCCCCTGATATGCAACCGTGATCGGCATCGTACGCCGCCGGCGGTGCAACGGCTTTCTCGGGCAGGTTTTCGAGCACCCGCATCGCGATTTCGACCTTCCCGTGTACTCTTTGAAGAACTTGAAGCAATGTGGACCGGCGTTGTTCGAGAACGGAAGCAAGTCTCTCGCCGTTTGAAATCGTGCCAAAACGCACCGGCAGAACGGCATGCCGCGTCATCAGGGCATCAAGGACTTGGTCGTGGCGCCATACGTTTTCCACCGTGGCCTCGATCTCGGGCCGTTCGGTATCGCTGACGACGGCGGCGAACTCGCCCAAGGGGAATGCCCTCACCTTGACCAGATCGTGACCAAAGGGGATGGCGCACTGGATTTCACGGCTATCGATGATTCCGTAAATGTGAAGCACCGTTACATCAGCTCCTCGGCGTCGGTTGACGCGTCATCCCGCAGCGCGAAGCGCATTTGATGAACGGCGTCTACCGAGCCCACCAAGACCTTCAGCCCGACGTAAATGAGATCGACCCCAGCTAACGAGATTGTCGCCTCTCCCCAGATGACGACGCCTTTGTTCAACGCCCGATCCAGCAGGTCGGAGATTGCCAACTCCTGTCGCTCTCTGACTTCAAGCGGCACGCCCACTGCCTCCCAATTGGCAATCGGCAAAACTATATGGCGGCCAGGGGCCCGTGATCTCGTAATCGAAACCGAACCCCGCGTATGCGGCGAACATATCTTCCAACAGCTGGAAAAAGCCCTCCTTCAGTCCCCGGTCCACCAGACAGGCGCCATTGAGAACCATCTCACTGCCACGTCCATGCATCTCGGCCGGCTGAAGCTTGCCCGGCGCAAACTCACGCACAACGGTATCCAGACGCCCGGTGGTGTAGTTCACACACCGCGTGATCGCCTGTTCGATTTCCTTTTCGGTAAGGCTCTTAAGCCGCTTGCGCAGGAAGAACGCTTTTCCCTCGTCGGCGCTGGCAATATCCGTTTCGAGCTCCGTAATCGCCGGGATTTCGCCCGCCAATCGCCGGCCGAGCTGATCCGGCGCACAATAAATCTTGAGGCCCCATTCGGTCGCACCGTCGATGCGTCCAATCGCTTCAAGCAGCGCTTTCCGGTTTTGTTCCAGCGCTACCGCCACCCCTTGATCATCCTTGAACATGACGCCGAAGCGGAACGGTAATACGGACAGTGTTTCAACCAGTTCCTCCAGCACCCGGTGATGATGGAGCACAAGTTGCTCGGCGTGCCGGCTGTTCCTTAGAAGAGCATCGAGTGATACGCCTTTGGACAACCTCAGATCGCTGACGATTGCCGCAAGGCTACCCGAAAGCAGGAGCCGGGGCCGTCCGAACGTCGCCCCGGCAAGGTCGATCGACCCCCCGGGGAGCCCCGCGGTAGAACCGAGCCGAACGATTCCATAGGCGTAAACCATAGGCTGCAACACCGACATGATGGCGCCTTTAGAGCATGTCGGCACCAAGTGCCGTCTCTTTCCCTCCTACGGCCACAACCACCGGTCCACCGGCTTCAAGATACGAGGAGAGAGTCGTGAACGCCTCCCTTATTTGGATGATGCGTTCCCCATTTTCGTGGTCTGCCGAGGTGTCGGGATGCACATGCTTGGCAAGCCGTCGATACGCGGCGCGCACCGTCTCCGCATCCAGAACCGCGTCAAGTTCCAAGACCTTTCGGGCCCGGACAACCTCGCCCGGATCGAGAAAGGACACCTCGACCGTGGCAAAGCTATGCGGCGGCAAAGGCCCGACACAGCGGAAGGTCAGCTTGCCG
Organism: Rhodospirillales bacterium; assembly: GCA_028281785.1. GTDB lineage: Bacteria > Pseudomonadota > Alphaproteobacteria > Rhodospirillales > Shumkoniaceae > JANQJG01. Next base: position 14,660 of record JANQJG010000060.1, on the reverse strand, counting down.
CCATGGACGGCGTCGAGCGTTGCGAGGCAATGATCAAACGCGGCGATACGATCGTCCTCGATCAGCAGCGCCAAGTTTAAAACCATTCGATCGTCCATCAACGCGTTGTCGATGGCATCAACGGCGGTCTCGCGCAAGCTATCCAAGATGGTCTTGCCAAGTTCCTCGCGACGCTGATCGAGAGTTCTCTTAACAAGAGCGCCAAGGCGTGCTGAAGCCTCCAGGTCGCACGCACCGTCGTCAACGGATAGTGCCTTCAGACGTATGACCTCGGGGTCGGATGCGATCTCCGCGAATACCGCTTCCAGGTCCCAAGTAACGAGGACCTCGAACTGGGTTTTCCCCCGCACTTTTGCGAATGCGTTGGCGAACGCTGCCGCGCCACTCTCCAAGCAACGCAGGACGCTTTCGCCATCGGGCACAGTGGTGGCAAACTTGACCGGCAACACGGGCACCCATGCCATGACCTGCTCGATCACCTGTTGATGCGCGAGCAACAAGCGCACCAGCTCCTGGCGATCCCGCCTGACGTAAGAATTCTCCGTCGCATCCTTTACAACCGCGGCGAACTGCCCTCCATGGATCAGATACACATCGTCGCCGAGCGGGCCCGGAAGCCCGCCGTCGTCCAGGCTCGGCACGATCGCGTACAGATACCGCGCGCCGTCGGGTCGGTTGTTCAGGGCCGCCATCACTCCCGCTCCTGTCCAGCCGGTTGTCCAAGCAACTTCTCAAGGCGCTGGATTCGCTCTTGCAAGGCGGCATTCTGTTCATCCCGCTGACGCTCCTGCGTCGCGAGAAAGGGGTCGCTCTGCCACCAGTTGATGCCCATCTCCACGGCTTTATCGACGGATGCGATCAAAAGACGCAGTCGGATGTTGAGAAGCTCGACGCCGACCAGCGAAACCATTACATCGCCAGCAATCACCACGCCCTTATCGAGCACACGGTCGAGAATATCCGCCAGCGCAACGGCTTGTACGGAGTGCTCCATGCGCCTGTCTTCCATTCCCTCTCCCCTCGTACCGGATCAGCGAACCAAGCGCGCGGCCTGCTCGACCAAGGACGCTGTATTGTCCCGCAGTTCCGCAAATTCCTGGCATAGGCGACAATTCACGTTGTTTTCATCGTAGGCCTTGCATTCGAGCAACGCGGCAACGACCCCCCGAAGCTCGCTGGCTAGCGGAGCCTTGTCCTGAGCGCGCGCAGCCCGGTTGATCGCCGCCGTGATGTCCTTGATCTCCCGTTCCGTCGGATCAAACAGATCGATCGGGCAGTTGATACCGGCCCCCCTGGAAACCGCTGGACTCAAAGCGGCTCTCCCACCTGATCTCGGAAGTATCGGCGCCCCCTGCTATAATCAACGATGTCACCGGCCTCGTTCAGACCCACTACATATTCGGCAAGCACATCCGTGGAAGAAGGAATACGGCTGAGCTCGACCACGGTGATGCTGAGTTTCCAGCCGTCATCGGTCCTGTTGAAACCCGACACGCCATCGACAGGGTAGTCAATCAGCTCCTTCAATTGCCGCTTGGCCCCTTCAATCAGATCGATCGGCCGCCGCGCAGTTGCGGCCGGTTCCGCAGGCCGCGAGGTTACCGTTGTCGAATTCGTGGACCTTTGGAGTTCAGAGGCTCCACTTCCCACCTCCTCTGACTTTGCCGCTCTTTCCGGTTTGTTGGGTGCGCTAGATTTGGCCATTCTTTCTTGCCTCTCTTGCCTCCTTCAGGCGTCTCAGGAGAATCTCTTCCTGTGCCTCGAAGTCTGCGAGCTCAAGCTCACCAAGATCGAGTTTCAACTCCAACTCGGCCAAGGCACCAAGTATCTTATCCTCGCTATAAATCTCGGCCCTGGCCTGGTCGTCAACCATCCGGGCCAACCACAAAACACTCTGAATCGGTCCCAATACCGGCGCCGAAAGGATGCGTCCGAGGATGCTCATGTCACACCCTCGACTTCCCAGTTAACGACGATATTGACGAAGTTGTATGGCGGTACGGGGCCGACATACTTGAACATCAGCCGCTCACCGAAATTCTCATCGAGTTCCCGAACCGCCGCATCGACATCAGGCTCTTTCGCGGCATCAACCAGCAACGCCGCGTTCAAGACCATACGTTCGGTAATGATTTTATTGGTGCGCGTCTTATGAACGTGAGGTCGAATGTATGAGAGGATCGTTTCTTCGTCACGCGCGCGCTTTCGGTGCAAGGCCTTTTCTACAGCTTCGCCGAGCCGGATTCTCTCATAGTAGGTTTCATTTAGCGAGCGTCCATAGAGCGCATCACGCATCTTACGAATCGCGTCGTTTTCCTTCACCGTGTTGACCACCTCTTCGATAGCGACGCCTTCATACCAGAAGGCCCGCAGGCCAAGTTCGATCCGATTTTCCATCCCACCAAGCAGTTGCGTAAATTCGTCGTAACGCGGCGCCAACAACCTCTCCTCGACTGTCTCCGCGTCTGGAGCAATGGTGCCAAAGCGTACTGGAAGGAGATCGAACTCCTCCATCACCTCCTCAAGAACCAGCGTATGCGCCATCATGTTGCGCCGGCTATTGTCGTACTCGACCATTGGCGAGTCGCTTACAACGGCGGCCAGTCTCCGGTGGTTGATGGTGTGTACCAAATCGCCACGCTCGCCGATGCCGCGTATGTTGAATTCACGAGGCTCCGGACAGGCGATGATCGCGTAGAGGTATTTCCCTTCCCTGCCCCTGACGTCCAACTCTTTCATGCTTCCGGCTCCCTGCTCGGACTCCACCCCCGCCAGCGGCTGAGCATTCCGTAGCTGATTGTCACGATGCCATTCATCTTATGCGCTGATCAGGCATCCTCTTTGCCTGCCGCAGCGTGTTTCCTGACCCGGATTTCGAGGATGCCATTGTTGTAGATTTGCTGAAAATCCTGTGCGGCCACCCGCGCCGGCAACTGGACCTCCTTGAAGTAACGGCGTGCGCCGACGGTTTCGATCATCAAGACGTCGTCGTCGAAAAAAACCAGGATTTCGCTCTCGAGCGCACCAGCTAGTTCGGCTGTGACGACGATCTCATCGCCCTCATCGAACACATCCACTAACGGTTCGCGAACATCGTCGACAACCAAACCGTCCTCGCTTGGATAAAGGTTGCCGAAGGACTGAACGCGCGGCCCGCCACCTCCGATCCCGCTCCGGATGCTGAAACCGTAGACACCGCGCGCCTGATCGCCGAGGCCTTTGACACGAAACTCGCCATGTCGCTCGATATGCTTTTCGCCTGACTCCGCAAGCTTGCCGACCAGATCGACGAAGTCACCGATGCCACTGAACAGACGACCGAAGTCAAGCGTAACGCCACCCGAGTCGCCATCACTCTCGGTCGCGCTTGTCTTTTTTCGCTTCCTGGTCATGTAGGGTTTGCCCTTTTCCGATCCCTAGTCGTGGCGAGTCTTGAAACGGTCTATGCAGGCAAATAAACACCAATATTCTGCCGCCCCTGTCTCTAGTACTCGATGAGCGTGTTCCGGCTTAATAGCATCACCGAACCGGCCGCAACTTTCGATTCGCGTCCCCGCCGGTATCCATCCGTCCGATGGCTGGCGGGAGCTTTCGACAGTTCTTTTAGGAGCGATGAACGCAGCGCCTCGAGATCCCGATAGGTCGCTGCCAGCTTGTCCTGCGCCGCCAATTTCTTGGCTTCCCACAAGGCAAATTCTTGTTCTAGCCGCGCGCGTTCATTCTCCAACTGGAGGAGCCGGCTCACCAACTGCTGATGTTCGCACGATTGGGCGCCACGCCTCAGGGTGTGAAGCGTGGCCAAGTCACGCACGCCCTTAACTCCCCTCTTCTGTGTATCACTCACCTCAACCTCACTGTTTGAGGGCGGCTAAGCCATCCCGGTCTTCGGTTCGCTCTGAAGGATGGGTTGTTGATGCAGGTTTCCGAAAATCCGCGGGACAATGATGTTCGATCAGGCTCAACAGCATTTTTTGCTGCTGCGTGCGCATGCTGTCTGCCTTGCCGGTGAACATTGACTTGGAGCCAAGCACGTCGAGGCAGATTTGAACGAAGTAAGGACTCGCAACCGATGGCTTTAACTTCTCCTGCGCAACCACCCGAGAGATCATAATGCTGGTCCGCAGGGTCGGGGTCTGATCGTATTCGCCGGTGTCGCGAAACGCGCGCACCAGATCGACAATTTGCGCGACTCTCGACTTGTCGAGACCGGAACGGGCGGTGGCGACGGCAATCTCCAGTTCGCGGTCGGCACGATCGATATCAATAGTAACGATCCGATCACCCAGCGCGTCTTGCGCCTCGTGTACCCCGGCATATTCCTGTGGGTTGCTTGTAAAAATAACTCGGAAATCCGGATGTACCTTAATGTAGGGCTCCTCCTGATTCTGCGCTGGCAGTACCAAAAGCCCTTCTTCTAACACCCCAAGCAGGACGTTATTGGCCTCGGCTCTTGATCGGGTAAACTCGTCATAGATGACCGTATAGCCCTCGCGGCAGGCTGTCGTCAGGCGGTGGTCGGCCCAACGCTTATGGGCGCTCTCTTCAACCTTTGTTACGGTGTGAATGAATCTGTCGACAACCTTGCGATAGTTGTAACCGTGCTGGGTACCGACCAAGTCCGACGTCATCATCTCCTCATCGCCGGTAATCATGACCGCCGGCCGGTTGAGCTTCGCGGCCGTGTGTAGCGCGAGTGTCGTCTTGCCAGTTCCCGCGGGTCCTCGGAAATGCACCGAAAAGCCCGCGTTGAGATACGCCAAGGCCCGCCTGGTTGTTGATTTCACGCTTTCGGTCTGCACGAAATCACCGCTCGCTCGTGGCGTCAGTATTCCCGCGCCGACAAATTCCTCAGCAACAACCGCCGTCGACATGTGAATCACTTCCCTCTACGAACGTCGCCATTGTTCGGTCGCCGAGCCAAGTCGCAATCGCCTTCCAAACAGGATCTGCATTGCGGCCGAAAACACGGCCCTTTCCTATCGAGCCCCACCGCAAAGCAGGCGATCTGACTGCTGAAACGGGCGAAAATGACTAACGACAGGGCAAGACGTCTCGCGGCCACGACCGCCACACCTGCCGATCACCCAAGTCATCGCTCCTAGTGCCGCCTCCCGTTTCACCTCCTTTTTCTTGCTCGGTAGACCCCACTACTTCTCTACCTGACCAACACCGGTGTCAGACGCCTTACCCGAGCCCTTCGCTGTTGTTTCTGGCTTCGATTGGGTCTTCGCAGCCTCCACTTTCGAGGAGGCCTTTGCCGGGCCTAACTTTGCGGGGGCCTTTACCGCTTCCGCTGTCGAGGGGGCCTTCGCCGCCTCCACTGTCGGTGAAACTTCCGGGGACGCCACAGTATCAGGCACCCTCGCACGCGCTTTAGCATTCCACTCGCTCACTTTTCGAGAGTGCTCATGCCAAATACGACTGGCTTCCAAACGGTCTCTCTTGAGCGCACTGAGGTAATTCTCCGCGTTTGCCAATACGGCGCCCGTGCGTGAGCGAAGCCCCTCGACATAGGCAGCCCGCGCCGCCCCTTCACGCGCACTCATCTCCTCCCTGGCATTGCCGTAGCTATCCAGCTGATCGTCGACGGATGACCGTAAGTCGGATACGAATCCCCCCAAGCCGCCCCTCAGTTTTTTGGCGTTGTTTCTTCGCTCGGCAGCAAATCGATCAATCAAATCATCGGCCCTGCCACGGATGATTGCCGCTTGGCTAAAGATCCCCTTCAAATCAGAGTCAACCCGCGTCGCATGCTCCGCCATGGTCCGCGCCAGATCTGTACGCACCGCCCCAAGACGCCCCTTTTGGGCCGCCTCGAGCTTCTCCCTCAGCTGGTTCATTTGGCTCGCTAGGCTCACTTTGGTACCCCTCGTTACCGATGCACACCGTCAAGCCGACCACAGGGCCGCGCCCTCACGGACACAGCCCCGGATCGCGGTTCATCAAGCAGTCTGAGCGCCCGCCGTAAGGCCAACCGCTTCGGCATACTTGAGGTAAGTGTCGACACCAGCGACCACGACACGGGCCTCGACCGCCAGCAACTCGATACCAACCAGCGACACGCGCGCCCAAGCATCAACCACAACTCCCTTGTCGAGAATACGGTCCACAACCTCAGCGAGGCTGCTCGATGCATTCACTTTTTCAACCGCCATCTTTCTTCTCCCTCACTGCAAAACGTTTCTAAAAAGTCACGATGACATCTGCATCCTTACAGACGTAGACCAAGGGTTCACCCGGGGAGATTCCGCATTCAGTGAGGAAAATCGGACGCTTAGTGCGGGGTAACCCGCAGTTGATACGGGTTATCCCTTAAGCCTTGGGGAAAAACAGCTTCAGATGAATCACCAAGCCCGACAACGGTACCGGCGGACACTAAAACCGTATCTCCTACGTGGCAGAGGGCGCCTTCGATGTCGCGTTCGAAGACGGTGGGTCCGCTTGAACTCGATATGTCGGATTAACTGACATCACCGCCCATCGGGAGAGGGGGCAAGGCGTACTGGAACACGTTAACGGCGAAGACAGCATCATCGGACAGCGCGCTACCTTGAGTAGCACTTCGTGCGCTGATCGACATCCGAGCTTCGCTACCACATTTTGTCGATTCCGCTCGACTGCCTTAACACTCTTGCTAAGTGTGTTCGCGATGACCTTGTTGGGCTGCCCCTGAAGCATCAAGTTCAACACTTGCCGCTCTGGCTCGGAGAGCGTCGCTATCTTCGTCCGCACAGCGCGGCACTCATCGCTTTTCTGTATTCGTGCCCGATCCTCAAAACAAAGGCGCTCAATGAATCCGAGAAACTCATTATCGTCTAGCGGTTTCTCGAAAACTGCTGCGGCACCCGCCTGCATGGCTGCGACCGCAAGCCGAACATCGGCATAGGCACTAATGATCACAACCGGTATCGAAGAACGCGCGCGGATCGACTTCAGCACTTCAAGGCCGGACAGACCTGGCAAACGGTAGTCGATAACCGCGCATCCCGGGCGCTTCAAATTCTCAAGTGCCATAAACTGCTCCGGCGAATCCCATTCGTCATGGACGAGGCCGATGGAATTGACGATTTCCGCCAAAGACTGCCGGAATCCGGCATCATCGTCGATCAGATAAACGTGGCCAGCCATCGCCTCACTCTTTTGGCAGAGTGATACGAAAGCACGTGCCCTGACGTGTCGCCATGCCCTCATATGACAGGATACCGCCGTGCCACTCGACGACATCCCGGCAAATCGCCAGACCCAATCCAGAGCCTCCAGCCCGGTTCGACACAAATGGCTCGAACATCTGGCTCTTGATGGATTCGGCGACTCCTGGGCCATTGTCGATCACGTCAATCAACACGTGATCTCCGGCTATCTGTTTCGCGCGCAACGTAAGTCGAGGCTTTTCAACAGACTCAGACTGCGCCGCCTCGACGCCATTGATCAGCAGATTATAAAGGGCGATATGAAGCAATTCCGGGACCGCGTGCACGCTCAACAAAAGATCGCGGCATTCGACGCGACTTCTCACCGCTTCTTTTCCGTAGCGACGTCTGAAACGATTTATCGCTTCGCGCAGTAACTCGTGCACGTTTACGGTTTCGCGATGACCGTGCAGACCACCGGCCAAAACCCGCAGATTCTTGATCACATCGGCAGCGCGCCTAGTCTCGAGTTTGATGGATTCGATTTGCTTGGCCAATTCGCTTGGCCGAATGACCGGATCATTGATTCGACGGCTTAGGAGTGAGGCCAGATTGGCGATCGTACCGAGCGGGTGGTTGAATTCATGAGCCACATAAGCTGCAACGCTGCGCAGCGCCAGTCTGTGTGCGAGATGATCCTCGTCTTCCTTACGCTGCGGGCCCCAAGTAACGTAGCGAATGGACCGCCGACGAATGCCGTCTACCGTTGACTCTACAGGATACGAAGCTTCTTGCCGCATCGGCATGGGGTACCTCAAAGTGAGATCATATTACTGGATTCCACGGATGGAATTCGGTCAGCAGCCCGGATGCGTACGTTGCTAAAATACGCTCTCATAACGGAGGCATATCGGCTGCTTAAAAAATACATAGATTGCCTAGTAATCCACGCCGGACATACAGCAGCATCAAATCCGAGACTTAAGCACAATCGCTTGTTCTTGAATGTTAAGAAAAATAACTTGTTCGTACTAACAAATGTCAAAATAACGAGAGACCTAACACCCGAGACAAATCGCAATACTGTTCCTCTACTCCACCAAACGATCTTCTAATCCAAGGAACGGCAGCAAGTCACCAGTAACGGCCGCCATGCTGTATCTCGCCAAATGCAGATCGACAATCGCGTTCAGCCATTGCAGTTGTGAATTGAACAATTCCCGCTGAACATCAAGCATGTCCATGAAGCTCGTCCGTCCGAGTGCAAACTGATCCTCATAGGCGCCCTTGGCTGAAAGGTTGGCCGCAACGGTCAAGCCGAAGGCCTGCATACGCTGCTGTCGCGCGGAGATATCGGCAAGACTGGACTTCACCAGCCGCTCAATAGTCAAACGCTGGCTCTCTTCCCGATACTGTGCTTGTCTTAGGCGCGCTGCCGCCCGCTCCCGGCGTCCTCGCTCGGCGCCTCCGGAAAAGAGCTTGTGGCGTAAAACAAGACGGGCGCCAACATCGTACAATCTTTGATCGAAAGACGTGACATTAAACTGGCGACCGTTGAGCTCCAGGGTGATACTCGGATACGCGGCGCTGCGTTCCGCATTCAATTCCTGACGCGCGGCTTCAACCAGTTTTCGCGTGGATTCCATGGAAGCGTTTCGCGCCAGCGCCTGATCAATCGCCCGTGCCTCCGTGAACATCTTGTTCGGAACCGGCAAGGGCGGCGGCGGCGTTTCTTCCAGTTGCCCGAAAATCTCCGTGAATGCCGCATCCGCCTGCCGCAACTGACTGGCTGCGAGGATCAACTGGGCCTGTGCTTCGTTGGAGCGGCTCATGGCACGCAAAACGTCACTTTGGGAGCCCGCCCTCATTTCCGCCCGCTCGATGACATGGTCGGTCAGCCGCTGGTGCTCTTGAAGATTCATATCCGCGATCTGAAGCGCTACCCGGTAGCGCCATACATCGAAATACGTGGCCAAGGCACGCAGCGCGACATCATTGAGGGCGACTTCCGCCTCCGCCTTTGCGGCCCCGGTATGGGCCTTTGCAGCGGAGATACGGTGGTAGCTGCTGCCCGCATCGAAAATCAGCTGACTGACGGAAATGACGGCATCCGGGCGGAGCACGGACTGGCTGGGAATGCGCTGCTCCTCGCCGCCGATGGACGTGCGGTTGGTCAAGGAGCCAATGGTGTCGAACCCCGCTTCGATCTGGGGATAGCGCACGGATCTGACTTCCCGCAGCGTTCCGCGGCTTTCACCGATTCGCGCCAAGGACTCGCCGAAATCGGGATGCCGCCGGGCGGCCTCGGAGACAAGTCGCAGAAAGCTCTGCGCCTCCGGACTGTCGGGACCCGGTGCCGTGGGAAACAAGTCGGACGGGGCGGGAACATCCTGGGCCCACGCGATCACGGCCACCAGAAAGGCGACCACGGTGCCGAAACACGCTGACAGAAATATCTGTCGGGCAGGCAATATCGCGCCTCCTTCAAATGGAACGACGGGCGGCTCTAACTCACGATCACGAGAGCCGCGTGAGCTTCAATACTAGGATCTTGGGTGAGCGGACTTTCTATCGTCGCGAATATGAAATCGCCCGCGGAAACGGACGTGCCACTTAAATCCTCCAGCTCGACCCGCAGTCCGCCGTCAAGGGCATCGCCACCAGACGTGAGCAACTGTGCTTCGGAAAAGTCGATCTCGAAGAAGCCGTCGGTTTCCAGCGCTGCCGACAAGGCGGCAAAATCGATATCCTCGGACGTCAAAGAGCGCACACCGCCGTCGTCGACATGGAAGGCGGAGAGATCAATCAGATCTTCTCCCACGAAGAAATCCTGAATAGTCACGTCGCGCGCGAAACCCTCGGACGGCGCAATGACGAAAACGTCGTCTCCGGCCCCGCCTTGGAGGGCAGCCGGGCTTTCATTGGCGCCCGCGTCTCCGAAGACGACCAGCAGATCGTCCCCCAAACCACCCACCAGCACATCATTGCCACCCTGGCTGACGAGCACATCGTCACCATCATTGCCGATGAGCGTGTCATCGCCATCGCCGCCGAACAAGCGGTCGTCGCCACTCCCGCCGACCAGGTGCTCGCTCCCGAAGCCCCCGCTCAGAACAGCACCGCCATCGTCCGCAATCACACCGTCGGAGGTTAGACGCGCCGTCCCATCTGCAAAGATGACCTCCTCCGCCTGAATGAAGAATTCAGCGCTTCCGTCAAGCTCCGACACCCGCCAAAGAGGAAGGCTCAAGTCCTGGGATGCGCCTTCAGCCTGCAGGACCGTCTCCAGGTCGGCACGATTGCTCTCGGGTACGCGCGAAATCCTCACTTCGGAACCCAGCAGACCGGTCATCGACAAGCTGTCAAAACCGTCCCCGCCAAGAAAAAAGGACTCGTTGATCGCTTCTTCCGGGGCAAAAACGTCCCGCTCTGCGGTCCCCTGGACGACGACCTCATGCTGTGTGCCGGGATGGGTCACCGCCGTGTTTTCTTCGCCAACAACAACAGCAAGGCCCGTGGCCGCCGACGGGTTCCCGGCCGCGTCACGGCTGAGAACCGAGATGGAGACATCGCCGCTGTCTGATGCGACGGAAGTCAGATCCATCTGCGCATGAAAACGGCCGGCGGGATCCGTGTTCAACGTGAGAACAATCGGATCACCACCGGCGCCGGTCAACGTCACCTCGACCGAAGAGCCCTCTGTGGCAGTGCCGCTAACCACGAAGGCTTCCGCTTCTTCACCCGCAATGGTGCCGTCGACCTGATCCAAGGTCGGAGACGCCGGCGTGCCGGTATCGACCACCACCGTCAATTCCTCCGACAACTCCGAGACATTGCCGGCTTCATCCGTAATGCGGGCTCCGATGTTGGTCGGCCCGTCACTCAACGCGCTCGGCATCGTGAAATCGACCCCGCCCGCCGTCACGTCGGCTTCGGTCACGGTCGTCGATCCAATGACGGCGGTGCCGACAAGAACATCCACGCGGTCCCCGGCGACGATGCCGGCGGGCAAAGTGATACGAAGGGTGGGCGTGCTGTCGTTGGTCAGTCCGTCGCTATCCCTGACGCCCGTGTCCGACGCCGACTCAAGGGTGAGAACCGGCGCGTCGGGCGCTTGGGTATCCAATACGACCTGTATCGAGGACGAAACGAACGAACCGCCATCTCCCCCACGGATCAGCTTGGCGGCCAGGGTTTTCGCCCCGTCAACGCCAAGGCTGCCTTGAGGAAGCGTCAAAACGATCTCACCGGCGGTAATGTCCGCGACCGTCACCTCCTTGAGGATCGGGGGTGCGAAGGAATCATCACCAAGGAGAAGCTCGACGCTGTCGCCCGCGACCGCCGTGCTGGTGGTCAGCGCCAGGGTTACCGGAACGCCGGCGGCGGCCTCGGCCGCGCTGATACCGTCGGCGATCGCCTCGGAAACCACGGGCGCGTCAATAAACGCAATATCCAAAGACGCGGTGGCGGACACTGTATCCGCGCTAAAGGCGGTCCCTCCGCCCAGCGCTCCGGCCGCGGACAGGTCGACCACCTCGCCGCTGGTGACGTCTCCGGCGGAATCATCGATCAGGTGGGCTGTCAACACCCCCGGACTGCCGACCCGGAAGGACTCGGTCGGATAGAAACGGATGCGCGCATCGGCGGCCAGAATAAAGGCCGCGTCTGCCGAAACCCCGGGAAGATCGGCCCACTGCGTGCCGCCATCGATCGAATACTGCCAGGTTCCCTGGCTCGAAACGGCCGCGTTGGCAAGGATGGCAACACCGGCAAGTCCATTGGCATCGCTGCCGCCAGCCGTTGACAGGTGGTCACGCGTGTCGTCCAGCGCCGGCGTGAACAAGTTCCCCACCAACACGCCGTCCGGCGCGAATACGCCGTTCGACGATCCCGCAAACACCTGGGCCTCCTCGCCCTCGGCGATTTCCGGCGCGTCGTTGACCGCCGCGATGTCAATCGTGAATGTCCGGGGCGGTTCGTCCTCTATCCCCGCATAAGAAAGGCCGATCTCAACTCGAAGCTCGCCGTTGAAATCCTCGGGCGGCGTGATCTGGATTTTGTCCAGATCGTCGTAGTCGATGTCGTAGACGCCTCCGCCGTCGGGAAATAGTGTCTCCCGCAGTTCGCCTTCGGAACTGATGGTCACGCGCTCGACGACGACGCCGGCCTGGAGAAACCGCAACGTAATGTTCTCCACCTCGGCCGGAATCCCATCCACGAGCTTCAACTCCGGTCGCAGCGCAAGCGTAAAGTCGTCGTCTTCCTGACGGACTTCAAAGGATAATGTCGTCTCGCCGGACGTTTCGATCACCGTGTCCGGATCATCGGCAACCTCCTCCACGTCATCCTTGACGCCCTGTTCGTTGAAGGAGATGTCGAGGAACTGATCCTCGGGATCCGTGGTGTTCAGCTGGGCTCCGGCCCCCACCTGTTTCATCAGATCCTGAAAGTCCGAAAGCGCGAAACGGGTGGCCGAAAGCGCGTCCTCATCGACCCCGGAACGCTCCCCCAAGGTGCCATTCACGCGGGCGACGGCCTGTGCAAGCTCCGTCAGGTCCGTCTTGTTGGAGGCGCCAAGGCCATTGTCTTCGAATACCTGATCGAGAATGGTTTCGATGACGTTCGCATCCGACCAGTCGATTTGCGCCCCATCGCCGATGGTGGTCGCGATGGAGGCCAGAGCCTTTTCGGCGGCACCTTCAACTTGCGCCCCTTCCAAAATCGACTGCACCGACAAGATGGTATTGAGAACGACTTCAGACGCATCCTCGGCCGCCGCGCCGGCCCCATCCAGATCGTCCTGCGGATCGTAGTCGAGCAAATCGGTTCCGGCCGGGAGGGTCAGGTCGAAGGCATCCAAGACCTGGGTCACCGCCTCGTCAACACTCATTCCGCCGGTTTCGGCCAGCTCGGCGACCAGCGTCGTCAGCGGTGTCACCACGGTTGCGTCCGCCGGCGCCTTGAAGATCGTTCCCTCGAGAGGCACGTTGGTCAGCGTATCGACGCCGCCGATGGCGATGATCGTGCCGTCGGCGTCAGCCTCGACCTCCAGGCTGTAGCGGCCTTCCGCGTCGGTGAAGACCGGCTCGTCACCGGGGTCCGGCAGGCCGTCGCCGTCCCGGTCCAGGAAGACGGCGGCGCCCTCGACATGGCCCTTGACGACCTGCCCACTCAACGTAACGGGCGGCGACTCACCACCCGGCCCGCCGCCTCCGCCCCCGCATGCCGCCAACAGCGACAGGAGGGAAATGCTGGACAGAGGGCCCGGTCTTCCCCCCAATCGCCGATTGGCTGGCCTTGACGCGGCATTCGCCGACTTCATCATTTTCTCCCGATGCTCGCCTTGACCGCCCCCAATGGCGTTGGCGAGCATCTCCCGTCTTGCGCGTTTCTACTCCTCCGCTACTCGGGCAACGCGGCGTTGAGGTCCTGCAGCCAACTTCCCGGAGCGCTTTCGTCATTGACGAAGCTGAAGTCGTCGCCGACGAGGCGGTTCTCGTTGACCATGTTCAAGTGGGCATCTCCAACAATGGTGCCGCCGCCTTCAACTGCAAAGCCGTCGAGATCGATGTTGGTTCCCGCGCGCACGTCGTCGCCGAAAGCGGCCTGGATGTCCTCGAGCGTCAGTGCGCCGCCGCTCTCCTCGAGGTTGCCGAGATTGAGGACATCGGCACCCCGCCGGAAATCGGTCACCACGGCGCTGATATCCAACCCGGCCCCCGGCTCGATCAGACCGACGATCAACTCGTCGGCCCCGCTGCCGAGCATCACGGTCACATCGCCGCCGTCGCCTCCGACCACCTCTTTCGTGGAGAGCACGACCCGGTCGTCGCCGGCGCCCGCGATGATGACATCGTCGCCACCGTCGGTCGCGATCAGGTCATTGCCGGAACCGCCGAGCAGAACGTCGTCCCCGCCGCCGCCGAGAAGGATGTCGTCGCCGGCGCCGCCGTCGAAGCGATAGTTCGCCGCCTCGCCCGAGCCGATGATCACGTTGTCGGCGTTGTTGCCGGTCACGCTGGTGCTGATATCCTGCAGATAGAGCGCCTTCACGTCCTGGTTGCCGGCGTTCTGGCCCATCGTCAGGCCGGCGATGGTGACCCCGGCATCGCCGGTGATCGTCAGGCCTTCCTGGGTGACGGTGACGATGCCTTCGTCGGAGAGGTTGGCACCGCTGTCGATAGCCAGCGTATCTCCCTGCGACGCGGCGGCGATCGCGTCCTCCAGGGTGTAGTAGCGCGCATTGGTACCGACATTCAGCACCACGCGCCCGACCGTCGCCGCATCCTCGAGCGTCGCGAAGGTCGACGGGTCGTTCGCGTCGAAGCCGGTGGCAGGGTTGTCGCCCAGGAAGGCGACGTTCTCCACCCCGTCGACATAGGTCACGGCGCCGGTGTCGCGGTGCGTCATCTCGATGCCGGTGACCCCGGTCTCGACATTGCCGTCCCCGTCGACATCGACGTCGAACGTGCCTTCCCGGAACCGGTAGTCGTCGAGCACGCCATCGAACAGCGCATGGTCGTTGGCGCC